>JAAXKN010000024.1:68878-70899 GCA_025612375.1 Ignavibacteria bacterium | reverse complement strand
GTCTCCTACACCCCTCTACTTGACAAATCACCCCGAATGAAATATATTATCTTCAACCACCCCCACTCGGGATGATTACTTTGTAACCCCCTCATTTTTTCTGAACTCAATAGTCTGGAGCTTTGTATGCCGGATAAGAGTTCGTTTCTGATGCTTATACATTTGCCGCCTTCGGGCAGACCGGACATAAACGCACTTTTCTACCATTACGAATCTAACCACAATGCCAATAGAGGAGATATGTACAATGGAAAGAAATGAAATCGAATTACGCGTGAAAAAGGTTATTGCCGATGTGCTGAAAATGAACCAGGATAATATCGCTCCCGACGCTAACTTCATATTCGACCTCGGCGCAGACTCCATGCAGAGCCTTATGCTCGTTGCCGGACTCGAAGAGGAATTCAATATTACAATGGATGAGGATAAGGCTCTTGAAGTCCAGACTGTCTCGGACGCTGTTACTTTTATCAGCTCCGTCCTCCATGAACAGGAGCACGCAAAGTGAACGGCAGGAAATCCCGGCAGGAGATTGAAAGGATCTTTTACCCAACATCTGTTGCCGTAGTGGGTACTAATAAAACTAAAGGCACCGTCCCGTGCGATATACTGGAAAATATACTTAAAGACGACTTCCAGGGCATCATATACCCCGTTAACCCTAAGGAACGATCCATATGCGGGCTCAGAGTCTATAAGTACGTTGTTGATATTGAGGACCCAGTCGACCTTGCCGTTATCGTTTACCCCAGCTCAGTTATCCATATGGCAGTTGAACAGTGCGGTCAGAAGGGGATTAAATCGATGGTCATTATTTCCGCGGGCTTCAGGGAAGTCGGGGCTGCCGGTATCGAAAGGGAGAACAGGGTTAAGGAAATTGCCCGTAAATACGGCATCTCTTTTATAGGCCCAAACTGCCTGGGTGTAATAAATACCGATCCCGCCGTAAAACTGAACGCGTCTTTTGCACGCAAAATGCCGGACGAGGGGAATATTGCCTTCATCTCCCAAAGCGGCGCCCTCTGTACTGCCGTGCTCGACTACGCGGTTGCCAAACATATAGGGTTTTCCAAGTTCATAAGCTTCGGCAATAAGGCCGACATAAATGAAATTGACCTCCTGAACTACCTTAAGGATGACCCTCTTACAAAAGTCATCCTCCTTTATTTAGAAGAGATAAGCGACGTTCAGGCGCTCATGGAAACTTCACGCACAATTATTGCTGAGACGGGTAAACCTATTCTGGTCCTAAAAGCCGGTCGCACTCCCGAAGGCGCTTCAGCTGCGGCATCACACACGGGCGCTCTTGCAGGAAGTGACGAGGTCTGCGAAGCCGCATTCCGCCAGGCTGGCATTATACGCTGCGACGACATAGAGCAGATGTTTAATTATGCCATTGCTTTTGCTTATCAGCCTCTCCCTAAAGGAAACCGTATAGCTATAATCACTAATGCCGGGGGACCAGGAGTCCTGACTACAGATATGGCAATAAGAACAGGACTTAAGCTTGCGGAGTTTTCTGAAGAGACAACGCGAATACTTAAATCAAATCTTCCCCCCGCGGCAAACATTAAAAACCCAGTTGACGTAATTGGCGATGCAAGGGCCGAGCGCTATAACGTTGCCTTAAATGCCGCCTTAAAAGATGAGAACGTGGACGGCGCTATGGTTATCCTTACCCCGCAGTCAATGACGGATATAAAAAATATAGCCCGAGAGGTCTCGGATATTGCTTCTCTGTCGGGTAAACCGGTCCTGACCTCATTTATGGGGGCTTCGGACGTTGCAGCCGGAATTGACATACTTCAGAAGAAAAGCATCCCCCACTACCAGCTTCCTGAAAACATGTGCCGCTCCTATGCATGCACTTACCGCTTCATGAGGCAGCTTGAAAAAAAGCACACTCCGGCGCCGCAGTTTACGGACGTCGATACGGAAAAGGCACGCTGCCTTTTAACGGAGGCTATAGAATCCGGGAAGCACTACTTAACCGAAGAGGAAACGCTGAATATACTTGAAGC
>JAAXKN010000024.1:0-68778 GCA_025612375.1 Ignavibacteria bacterium | reverse complement strand
TAGAATCCGGGAAGCACTACTTAACCGAAGAGGAAACGCTGAATATACTTGAAGCATACAGGATGCCTGTGCTTCCGGGCGCCGTTACCTCCACATGCACTGAGGCGCTTCACGTGGCAGAAGATATTGGATACCCCGTGGTAATGAAAATTGTATCCGACTACGTCGTGCATAAGTCCGATATGGGAGGCGTAGTACTTAATATTTCAAACAGCGGGGAGGCTGAAGAAGCATATAAAAAAATTATAAGAGGCGCCGAAAGCTCCCTCCCAAAAGGCGTAATTAAAGGCGTGCTGGTGGAGAAGATGGTAAAGGATGGCGAAGAGGTAATACTTGGACTTAAACGCGACGCACTCTTTGGACCCGTAATAATGTTCGGCCTGGGAGGCATTTATGTGGAGGTATTTAAGGATGTGAGCTTCAGAATTGCACCTGTATGGAGGGATTCTGTTTCTGAAATGATAAGGGAAATTAAATCTTATCCCGTGCTTGCAGGCGTGCGCGGAAAAGCGCCCAGGGACATTGAAAGCGTTGAGGTCTGCATAGAACGCCTCTCGCAGCTGGCGCTCGACTGCCCGCAGATCAAAGAGCTTGATATTAATCCCCTCATCGTTGAGGAAAAAGGCAAAGGCTGCTTTATCGCAGATGCCAGAATAATTATTTAACCCATTTAATATTTGTGTGGGGGTCCGCTGTCTCAGGCGTCCATTTTGAAATTAGGTATATAGAGGCTGATATTTTTTGGAATTCCGGAGGAATGATTTGTCTGTAGAAAAAGCGAGATTCCAACATTTCCATAGAGCCTCGGAGAGGCGACTTGTATGAAGGGAATGAATGTGTTAACCTGTTGTACAAATCGCCCTTCCAGGGCTCCGGGATTATTTGGTGGAATCTCCTTTTCTACAGACAAATCACCTCTCCGAGGTTCTTAAGGCACAATGCCGCCCATACAGAAAACAGGGAAATGAGAAACTATAATTTTATTCGGGGGCCAATATGAATTTGAGAAATCTGTCAGGATATGAAATCAACCTGCTCAACAGCCAGGGATGCTCAGCCGAAGACTGGGGATGCATCCAGGTGCCGGGGGATTTTGAAACCGAAAGAGTACGCAATGTTCACTTCTCGGGGGATAATATCCTGGGTGGCTTCAGAAAAATAGTTACACTCTCAGGCGGCGTCGAAATGCCTTCGGGCTTATATGACTCGCATATACATAACTGCTCACTTGGCGACGACGTTTTTGTAAGCGGCGTAAGGCTCCTGGCAAATTATGACGTTGAAGAGGGTGTTATAATTCAAAATGTCCTTACACTCACATGTGAGGGCATGACTTCATTCGGAAACGGAACAAAGCTCGAAATATTAAATGAGGCAGGCGGACGCACACTTAAAATATTCGACCGCCTGTCATCACAGCTGGCTTACTTCCTCACACTCTACCGTCATAAGATGGGCTTTATCCGCGAGCTCGAAAACATAATTGACACCTACGTCAAAGACAAAACTTCTGAAACAGGAAGAATAAGAAAGGAAAGCCGCATAATTAACTGCGGCGAACTGAAAAATATCTACGTCGGAGAAAATGCCGAGATCCGCGGCGCCCTAAGGCTCCACAACGGAAGCATCTTAAGCTCAAAGGAAAACCCCACTGTAATCGGCGCCGGCGTAGAGGCAAATGATTTTATTATCCAGACGGGCTCCAGCGTGGAGAATAGCTCCATACTCGACAAATGTTTCGTAGGGCAGGGAGTTAAAATAGGCCGCCAATACTCGGCCGAGAATTCGGCCTTCTTCGCCAACAGCGAGGCTTTCCACGGCGAGGGATGCAGTGTCTTTGCCGGGCCCTATACGGTTACTCACCATAAGTCAACTCTTCTTATTGCGGGCTTCTTCTCTTTCTTTAACGCCGGAAGCGGCACTAACCAGAGCAACCATATGTACAGGCTTGGTCCCGTGCACCAGGGCATAATGGAACGCGGCTGCAAAACCGGATCTTTCAGCTACCTCAAGTGGCCCTGCAGAATAGGTGCCTATACGGCGGTAATTGGAAAACACTTCACCAACTTCGACTCCTCCGACTTCCCGTTTTCTTATATCTCGGAGGAAGAGGGCAAAAGCACCCTTACCCCTGCAATAAACCTCTTTACATCGGGATCTAAAAGAGACAGCTTGAAGTGGCCCAACCGCGACAGGCGGAAAGGAGCGGACAGACTGGACCTCATAAACTTTGACCTCTTCAGCCCCTATACCGCGGGCAGAATGCTTGAGGCAATGGGTATACTGCAGGACCTCTATCAAAAGACTTCAAAAGACGTAAGGGCTGTCTCATATAAGGGAATAGATATTAGCCGGCTTATGATGAGAACTTCGGCCAGATACTATGAAATGGGAATTAAAATATTTTTGGGCAAGTGCCTCGTAAGCCAAATTGAAATGACCGGCTCTCAAGTGCTGGAGAGTTTAAGGACTGCTGAAGAAGAGGGTGCGGCAATGGAAGTGTGGACTGACATTGCAGGACTCCTTGCTCCTGTCTCACAGGTCAATGATTTTATCGACTCTGTAGAATTGGGCGAAGTAAACCGCATTGAGCAGATTGAAGAAAACCTTAAATCCATATGGCAGGGCTACACTGAAAATGAATGGCGCTGGTGCGTGAGGCTGATTAAGAAGAGATGTGCCATGGCGCGCAGGGATTTAACACCCGCATACCTCTCGGGAATTATTGCCGACTGGAAGAATGAAGCAATAAAACTGAACAACATGATCTTAAAAGACGCCCTGAGGGAATTTGATGCCGATTCAAAAATTGGCTACGGCATTGACGGCAGTAAAGATGAAGACTTTGACGCCGTGCGCGGAAATTATGAAGCCGACAGCTTTATAAATCAGCTGAAGGAAGAAAATGCGTCTATAGAGGATAGGGCCATGAAAGCGCTTTCAGTTCTGGAAAGCCATAGCGAAAGTGTTGAGGCATAAAAAAAGGCTATAAGGAAAAAGACTTAGTCTCTTCCTTATAGCCTTACTAATACAGATATTTATTTGTACTGCTTAACCTTGAACTGTGCAAAGTTTATCTTGTGCACCCATTCCTTGAACGGGGTCAGCTCAACGTCGTAGTTTGATCTCAGCGATTCAATGTTCACGTCATAACCAACCCTGTTGAACCAGTCAACCATCTGCGCCATTTCTTTGCCCACAATATTTTCATATTCCTTCAGGCTCAGTTTAACGTAGCTTACAGGCTCGCCCAGTTCGCCGCTTAGAATTGAAGCCGCTTCGGGGAATGTCTTCGAGTCACCGGCCAGCTCTATCTCCTTACCCTTATATATATCGGGATTGGAGAACGCCTGTGCGGCAAAGGCTCCCACGTCATCCACTGCAATCATCTGAAGCGGAACGTTTTCATCCATTGCACTTACAAGCTTGCCTGCAAAGATTTCATTACGCATTCCAATAAAGTTCTCCATGAAAAACACGGGGCGGAATATTGTGTAGGTTAATTTCTTATCCTTTATATAGTCTTCTATTTCTTTCTTGCTCTCAAAATGCGAAAGCCCCGTCTTGCGCGTGCAGCTTGCAACAGAGCTGTAAACAAAATGCTGTACATTGCTGTCCCTTACGGCATCAACAAGAGCCTTGCCCTGCTCAACCTCTCCCTGATAGCCATGCTCCCAGAAGTTCTGAACGGCAAAGACCCCGTACGCATCCTTTATGTGCTGCCTGAATGAGGCGGGATTATATAGATCGCCAACTACTATTTCTATTCCTTTGTCTTTCAGCCTGCGCGCCGGTTCGCTATCGGGGGTGCGTGTTAACGCCTTAATCTGAAAGCCCTCTTTCTGCAGATGATTTACAACCGCTCCTCCCTGTTTGCCAGTGGCACCAGTGACAAAGATCACCCTGTTGTTTCCAGCCATTTCATATCCTCCTTTTCATATAACATTTGTACTATTACTCTTAACTATTCTGCCCGTTTTCAAGCTAAAAGAATTAAAAAATAAAGTCAATGTAATTGCCGGGAGCCGGTTTCCTATTAATTAATTGTTTTAATATATTTATCCTGTCAAAACTTAAAACAGGAGAGGGGTATGGACCATAACTTAACTACAACTGCATTTTCAATTGACGGCTACAGGGTGGCAAAAAACCTTGGCATAGTAAGGGGTATTGTTGTAAGAAGCCGCTCTATTTTCGGGACAGTGGGAGCAAGCCTTCAGACTCTGGTTGGCGGCAACATAACACTATTTACAGAGCTTTGCGAAAAAACGCGCTATGATTCATTTGAGCTTATGGTACAGCACGCCGAAGAGCTCGGTGCAAACGCCGTCATAGGCATCCGCTACGATGCAAACGAGGTGATGTCAGGCGTAACCGAGGTCCTGGCCTACGGCACCGCCGTTGTGCTTGAAAAGATTTGATATAAAGTTGGATGTCAGGAACCATTTCCTGACATCCCTCGTGAGCGACATTTTCCACGGATAGGCGCCAGGAAATGGTTCCTGGCGCTGCTTTTGAATTGTATTACGTCAGAAACCTTACCAGTCCGCCCCAGCGGCTGTCCACGCGGAACATATGCTTCGAGAAAAATGATGTAAGATAAAAGTGCGTCGTTACTACCTGCACTCCTTCGGCCCTCAGACGGTTGCAGAAGTCCTCCAGTAATACGCTTCCAATGCCCCTGCCTCTGAACGGGGCCGCAACTACAATGCCCTCCAGGTGTGCAACGTTTGAATCCAGTATCTTGTAGCAGATTCCTCCGTTTACGCTTTCCTGCTCCTCGTTGTCTGTAAGAATAAGGAAGTGATCCTCAGATGTTATGTTTACCGGGTAGTCATCCAGTATAAACAGGCGGTTCAGGTTGCCTACTTCAAAAGGAGACAATGCCTGCCGTACAACGTGCGCAACATTCCTGCGGTCCGAAACCAGCGTCTTTACAATGACACTCTTCTTTTCATCTTCTCCCACCGGAATAAGCTCCATCTGGAGCCTCTTTGAAACGTCAGGAAATACAAGCTTGCTGAAGACCTGGCGGTCATCAAAGGAAGTAAGCGCATCCTGAAGCTCCGAAAGCTCTACAAGCCTTGTCGCATGTACCTCCGGCTGCTCGAACATTATCTGAATAAGGCGGCTGAACCTTTCTTTAACCAGTTCATCCGCGTTTGCAAAATATGTTTTCTGATAAAACATATACCGCGTTATTGCAGGAAAACGGTTGAGCTGGTAAAGTGAATACAGCTTTCTTATAAACTGCTCGCGTGCCTCGCTGGTGGATTCGCGGTTCTGGCTGATCCATTCATTGTAGCGTTCAATTGCGCCTAAAAGAGCCAGATTCTTATAAGGCTCGGTTTTCCTTTTTTCTATGTACCTGTCTATTGCTCCCCTGAGGTCGAACTCATCGTAGCGCGTGGGGGAATTCATAATGTCGTTTTTCAAATTTTCCAGATACCTCAGCGCTCTTTTTTTGCTGAAGGCTTCAACGGCGGCATCAAACATCCATTCTATCTTGATTGCATCCTTGTTCCAGGGATAGTTGCCTATTGTCTGCAGGTAAAAGTTCTTTATAAAAGGATGAATGATAGAAAGCGTATTTTTATAAGGCTGCCAGCCTGAAAGTGAAAGAATGCGCGAGTTAAGCTTCAGGTCCGCCTCCGGCACAACCACGTTTGTAGGCGTAATGGAGCCCGGTGTAAGTGCATATGCGCTGTTCTGCCATGCCTTAAGAAAAGCAATAAACGCCCTTACAAAAAGCGCCTTCCACCTGTACTCGTTCTTAAACGAGTTCTGCGTTGTTCTTACGCTGGAGTAATCCCTGATCTTGTCCCATACCGTAAGGTCATTCACATATGCCAGCGATGCCGCACCCATCGATGAGCGGAAGTTCCCGAACTTCGGCATTACGGATGAAGCCCCGGGATACCCCGAGATCTTTATCATCCAGTAGATTGTCTCGCGCACCGCGGTTCTTGTAATGTCGTCTTTTATAAGAAGCATCAGGTCGTAATGCTTGTCGTAGATCGTATTGATGCTTATACGGTAAAGGAAAGAATTATGCGGCGACAAAATTCTTGAAATCCAGATCCCCTCATGCGCAACCTGCTTCAGGTTAAACCTGTCTTCATCAAAAATAAGAAGAAGGGATTCCTTCAGGAATGTTGAACAGAAGATTACTTTTTCAATCCTCTTAATTTCATCGGGAGTAAAGTCCTCCTGGAAGACCACTCTTTCTTTCCAGTTTTCCTCCTCGCTTTCAAAAGGGGAAAGTTCAAATGTGGATTCAAACCAGGCTGAAAGCTTGTTGAACAGCTCCTGTGCGTAAGAGGAAAGCTGCGGCTCATCCTTGTGCAGTATCCAGCTTACGAGCTCCTCTCTTACAGCCCCATATGAATTTCTGTTGTGGCGTGCAAAATGTACAAGAAGCTCAAGTATCCTTTTGAACTGCGTTATCATTATGGGTGAGGAATCCCAGTCCAGAGTAGTACGGTACGATTCCAGCCTCTGCCTCAAGGCCTCAAGGCGCCCGCGTTCAAAATCCGCCTGCGAGATCTGCTCTATGCTTTTCTTGTTTATAAAAGGAAGCCCCGAGTTGATAAATGCCGGCAGGTACTTGCTGTAATCCAGCCACGGCTCGTCAAAAAGCAGTATCCTGTAGGCGTAGCTCCTGACCTCAAAATCCGGATGCAGGGCGAGCGATTCAAGCCTCCGCCGTATGAGGTAGGTTACCCTGTGGCTTTCGGTGTGGAGCTGCCTTTCAAGGCTCTGCACGGCCTCAAGTGCCGCGCTTCCGCGCCCGTAGATACTTTTAATTACAATGTCGTTCAGCTCCTTCAGTTTTGCTTCCGGTATTTTGTTGCTTATAACAGGAAGCTTTCCCGCGTAAAGCCTGTTTAAGGAAGAGGCGAGGAAAACCTGCGGCGAAATTTTTTCATCGTAAGGCGTATCCCATCCGTCCTTGCATAGCGCAAAGTTAATGAGCGAAATGTTGCCCGCCCAAAGCATCGGCTGCCTGATGAACACCCCGAGATCCACCTGTGAGCCCGAAACAATGTATTCAAAGTCGCCTATCTGGACCCTTTCTGTCTTAGGGTTAAATTTAATGGTGAGCCTTGTATCATTCAGCTTGTTATAAAGCCCGTCGTGCTGGCTTTTCATGTCGTACTCGGTAATTCCCAGGTCCCTTATAACCCAGCGGGGAATTATAACCTTAAGGCTGTCAATTTTGAAGTCCACGTTCGGATATTTGTACATCCTGCTTATTTCATTGGCAAAGCTGTTTTCAATAGCCTTTCTCCTCATGCTTCCCTTGGAAGTAAGTTCACCCCTCTGCTCTTCAAAATCGCGGTCAAGAATGGAAAAGTCCACTATGCGCTCGTACGGGGCAAGCTCCCGGTTTGCCGAGGCGATAATAGGGCGGAAGTAATCCGTCTGCTTCTTCTTGGAAAGTGCCTTCTGCAAAATAGCATCGTTTGTGTCGGGTACAATTAAAAGTGTGTTGTATGCCATCCCGTCGCCCACGAGGAAAGTCCTCTTGAAGCCCGGTATATTGTCAAAGAGTTTTTCTATGGGGCGGGGCGCAATTGTCTGTCCCTTTATATTTTTATAAATATCCTTTATACGGTCAACAATATGGTAGTGCCCGTTCTTGTCCATCTTGAACAGGTCGCCCGTAGGCATCCAGCCCTCATTTTTCTCCTTAATGTCGTCATCAAGGTATTCTGCCACGTAGTGCCCGGAGATCTCCAGTTCACCTTTTGTGTTTAGGCGCATCTCGATGCCGGGTAAAGGTATGCCGACTGAATTTTTTACGTATTCCCCCGGGGGCGTCATGCATATTCCCCCCGTGGCCTCCGTCATTCCGAAGCCGGAGCAGAGCTCAACACCGTGCTCATGGAAGAACTGAAACACCCTGGGATCCAGAAACCCTGCTGCCGAAAGCCCCCAGCGCAGGTTCTTGCCCGTCAGCTCACGGAAGAGCTTCTTATCAACAGCCTTTGACGACTGGTGCAGGAACTTGTCCCTAATCTGCACTAGCCTGAGCGGAATGCTTATAATGCCCGTGGGGTTTACTTTCTGCATGAGGCTTAGAAGCGTTTCAACCGAGGGGTTGCCTGCAAAAACATATGTGCCTCCCCAGAATATCATTCCCATCATTTCGAGGTATCTCCCAAAAGTGTGGTAAAGGGGCAGATAACAAAGCAGAAGCTCTTTTTCACCCACTTCAGGCAATGCCGCGGCTCTCGCGAAGCGCTTTGTTATAAGATTGTACATCGTAAAAACGACCCCTTTAGCCATGCCGGTGCTTCCCGAGGTAAAAAGAACCGTTGCGGCCTCGTGAAGATGAAGCCTTTTCCTTCCTGAAAGCACACTGTCAATTCTTGCAGGATCAAATTCCGAGATCAGCTTTTCCATTATATAGACCTCAGGCTGAGGCTCTATCCTGTCGTAGCCCGTATAAATGATCTTAAAGCTCCGTCCCAGCTTTTCACGGACCCTTAAAAGAAGGTTAAGCCTTGTCTCGGAATCTGTAACGGCAATGTTAATGCTGGTCCTGTTAAAAATATCCGCAACCGTATCCGAGCTGAAATGTATATTTAATGGTGCGTCAAAAATGTCATAAAGCAGGCATGCAATGTCGCAGCTTGCGCTTTCAAGCGTGTTTTCAGAGAATATTGCCACTCTCGGGCTTCCCCCGCCCGCCTCATAGAGGACAGATGCGATCTGGCGCGCTCTTTTCTGCACCCACCTGTAGCTGAACTCGGTAAGCTTATTGTCTTCGGTTATGCTGAAAAGGATCCTTTCGGGGTGTAACTCCACCCTCTGATCGAAAAGCCTCTTCAGGTTATAGTCCGACAGATCTATGGCCTTAAATGCCGTATCTGCCCAGCGGTAGCGCGCGGGCCTGTCATCCAGGCTCTTTAAGAATACCGGGTGGCGTGTTATATCAAGATATTCATGCCAGAAGGCCTCTTCAATGCCGGCTTTTTCAGGAGAGGAGAGTATTTCTTCGGCCAGGGATAATACCCTGCAGGCAGAACTTTTGTCCGTTTCCTGGCGTTTTTTCCAGTTATCAAGTTCAGAGCGTAATTCATTAAGTGTTTCGTTATACATAAATTTCCGTTTATATTTTATCAGATCCTGATTATTGGGCAGGAAAAACTGCCTTAAAAGAAACTTCTTCGTCCAAATTTATGATAAGTTGAATTTTGTTTAAGAGGGGAGAGTAAAAAACATTATGATTATACGTCTGCTCCTCTTATCTTTGCATTGCGAAAATATGCGATAATCAAAAATAAATAATTCAGCCTTTAAATTAAGGGAAAATCTTTTTTCCCCTCTTATTGCGATTTCCCTTTGTTTTATTTTTCCTTTAACTATTTTCCTTTTTTATGGACGCAACAAAAAAACGTTTTGCCTTTATTGATCTTTACCGTGGCTGGGCTCTCTTATTCATGATCGAGACCCACATCTTTAACGCCATGCTCAGGCCGGAGTTAAGGGCTTCGGAGTGGTTTAAGCACCTTACTTTTATTAACGGGCTTGTTGCGCCCTCGTTTCTCTTTATCTCGGGCTTTGCCTTTACAATTGCAAGCCAGAGAAAGCTCGAAGCTTTCAGGCAGTACAAGTTCGATTTCTGGCGGCAGCTGGGAAGAATAGTTTTAATATGGCTCGTCGGCTATTCCCTCAGGCTTCCATACCTCTCGCTCCAGAAAATGCTTCACAAGGCTACGCCCGAGGAAATACTTCCTTTCTTAAGCGTCGACGTACTGCACTGCATCGCCTTCGGACTGCTCCTTATGTTCATTCTGCGGCTCCTTATAAAAAGTGACACTATTTATAATGCCATACTTGCAGTAATAACGCTCATTTCCTTCATTTTTGCGCCGCTGGTTTATAAAATAGATTTTACTCAGTTTATGCCTCTTCCCCTGGCAAATTATTTTAACGAGCAGCATGGGTCCCTTTTCCCACTCTTCCCATGGCTCGGCTTTATGCTTGCGGGTTCGCTCATAAGCTATTATTACATGATGTTCAAAAACCGCAATGAGGAAGCCCGCTTCCTTAAGCTCGCAATGAGGTGGGGAATAGCCTTAATTCTTGTAGGGGCGTTTGTGCTCTGGTTTCCGCTTGATATGCTGGATTACATCAGTAAAGTTGTCCCTAACCAGTTTTTCTTTCTCCTCAGGCTTGGTATAGTTGTGGTGCTCCTCATATCACTCAGGTACTATGAACTCTCAAGGAATACAACGGAATCTTTTGTGCTTGAAGTGGGACGCGAGTCTCTTCTGGTCTACTGGCTGCACCTGCAGGTAATCTACAGGAAAATCTATCACGACACAACTATATATTCCATAGTAGGGGAGAGGTTCGATTTTATACAGTGCATCCTGGCCTCAATTGCCCTTGCGGGACTAATGGTTCTTTCTGCCATAGTATGGGGAAGAATTAAAAAATGGAACAGGCTCTACAGCCAGATTGCCGCCGTGGGCACGGTTACAATTGTGGTCATTGTCTTCTTTCTAAGATAAAAATGTGTCTGTAGGGGATGCCTCTGCCACGGCGGAAAGGCACGTTATTTCGCCGCCGCCAGACTGTAATTTATATCCAGCTGCTCTTTTCCCTCCGGCGAATTGTTTATCTCAAAAAGCACGTCTTTAATAAGGCACAAGCCTTCATTTCCTTCCTTGCAGTAATAAACCACCATCTCGGAATAAAGCTTGTCCACCCCGTTAAGACCCGGTAAATCAATTTCTGTCTTTGGGGAAGTAATGCTTTTTTCCACGTTAACTTTCCCGTCGCGAGAGAATATCCTTATCTTGCTCGGCGCATCATGGTTCAACCCGTAATTATTCTGAAATGAAAGACTAAGACTCACTCCCTTCAGCCTGGAAAGATTTACCCCGCTTAAAACTTCCTTGTCCCCCTGAAATTCCTTCTCATTAAATGCAAAGGGCTTTCTTAACTTTTCTATCCCCTTAAGCTGAAGCGTGGAGACTTTCTCCTGAGCAGGGTCAATTATTCTGACAAGATTGTTATCCGTATCTGCAACATAAAACCTTCCTTTTGCATATGAAATGCCGCCCGGTTCATTGAATTTTGCCTTTGTTAAATCTCCGTCATCCATGCCTTCAGCCCCTGTGCCTGCAAATGTCCTGCTCGTATTCTCCGCGGGGTCCACTATTTTAATTTTATTATTATACGTATCTGCAACATAAAGTTTCCCGTTAAAGTATGTAATGCCAAGCGGGTGCTGCAGCCTTGCGCGCCTGGAGTCGCCGTCTGTGTCGCCAAAATCAAAGAGCCCTTTTCCTATAATAGTCGAAACCTTTCCGTTTACAGGATTAAAGTCGGCGCTTCTTACAGCGCTGACCTCGCTGTCGGCAAAGTAAAGCCTTTTTCCGTCAGTTGTAATACCGCTCGGCTGTGAAAGAAGGGCACCTCTGAGCTCGCCGTCAACTATGTTCTCGTTTCCCGTGCCTGCGTGAATGCGGATTGTGTTATCGGCCAAATTCAAAGCCCACAGCTGATGCTGCCCGGCCATGGCGATGTAAAGAATGTTATCGTTTATCGTAAGATCCCACGGCGAATTAAGCCCTGCCTGTTTTGCGTCTCCTTTGGGGTTTCTGTTATATACCTGTCTTCCAAGTCCCGCAATTGTTGAAACCCTCTTTGTCTTAAGGTCAGCCTTGCGTATAAGGTGGTTTTCCGTATCGGCAATATAAAGCTCCTCACCCTTAAGCGCGAGCCCCTGCGGGCGGAAAAAAGAGGCCTCATTAAATGGTCCGTCCTTCTGCCCCGGTTTTCCGGATCCTATAATGTCCTGCACGTTCCCATCAAGGTCTGAAATAATAACTCTATCGTGGTTTGAGTCCGTAATGAAGAGCCTGCCGGAAGTCTCATCTGCCAGCACCTTGCCCGGGAAGCTAAGTATCGATTCGGACCTCTTATTTTTCTCAAGACTCAACTTTATATGCGTTTTGTTAATCGAAGAGCTGTTAAGCCTGATAATATCACCGATTGCGCCATCCATGCTTTCAAAAACACCTTCGCCCGAGTGATGCCCTACGACGTCGCCCCGGGGGTCTATTAGCACAACCGTCGGCCATGCGTTTGCGCCGTAACTTGTCCATATCTTAAAATCCTTATCGTTTACAACAGGGTGCTCAATGTCATAGCGAAGGATTGCCTGCCTTATATTGCCGGTTTCCTGTTCGGTGAGGAATTTTGCCGAGTGGACTCCTATAACAACAAGCTCATCGGGATATTTCGCCTCAAGCTTTTTCAGGTCGGGTATAATGTGCATGCAGTTAATACAGCAGAAGGTCCAGAAATCGAGAAGCACAACTTTTCCCCTCAGGTCCTGGAGTTTAATCGGTTTATCCACATTAAGCCAGTCTAGTCCCCCAGGGAATTCAGGTGCATCCCCGTGTGTATACCTGTTAGCCATAGCTTCACTTCCTTTGTAGTTTTTATCTGTGCAGCCGGTAAAACTGAATATAAGCAGAAGTGCTAATGCCGTTAAAGCCCTCATATAAATGCCTTTTTGATTCTGCCATGTTTAATATTCAACAAGTGCCGGAGGGATTTAGTTTCGAAGGGTTGCATGCCACAACCCTATGTGTTTAAATTTGGGAAATGCAGGACTAAATTTTCTTTTCCCCGCAGGGAAGATTTCGGCAGGCTGCGTCAAATTCCTGAATTAGCTTTTCCAAAAGACTTTTTACTGTAGGTATGTCTTTAATTATTCCCACACCCTGACCGGCTTCCATCATGCCCTGATCTCTGTTGCCTTCAAAGATGCCGAGGCGTTCACGCTTTTTTCCCAGAAGCTCTTTTAATTCTTCCGTACCGGCACCGGAGGCCTCGGCCGCCTGCACCTGGTCGGTATACTGGTTCTTAAGCGTCCTTACAAGTCCGATCTTCTTTAATATCAGAACGGTATCGTTGTCATGTGCCTCGCAGATCCTTTTCTTGTATTCCTCGTGCGCCGAGGATTCCACCGTTACGGCAAAACGCGTTCCTATCTGCACCCCTTCGGCGCCAAGAGAAAGTGCTGCCAGTATGCCCCGCCCGTCGGCAATTCCACCTGCCGCCATAACAGGAATACTTACGGCATCTTTAAGCTGCGGGATGAGGACTATTGTCGAAAGCTCATCAAAACCGTTATGCCCTCCGGCTTCAACGCCTTCACCTACAATGGCATCGCAGCCGACACTTTCGGCCTTAAGGGCAAATTTAAGAGATGGGACAACGTGCGTAACCTTTATGCCGTGCTTTTTTAATTCTTCAATGAATTTACCCGGATGCCCCGCTGAGGAGAACACAATCTTTACATCTTCTTCAATTACCGTTCTTACCAGCTCTGATGCATCCTCGCGCAGAAGAGGTATATTAACCCCGAAGGGCTTAACTGTTGCAGCCCTGCATTTTTGTATGTGTTCTCTTAAAAGCTCCGGCTTCATGGAGCCTGCACCAATTAGACCTAGTCCCCCGCAGTTGGATACTGCTGAAGCGAGTCTCCAGCCCGAGACCCAGACCATTCCGGCCTGCACTATGGGGTACTCGATATTAAAAAGTTCTGTAATGCGGTTTTTGATTTTCATGGCTTTAAAATAACAAATCCTGAACAAATTGAAATAAATTATATCTGTTCAGGATGGCATACCTGCTGAAACGTAATGATCTGCTGAAATATTATGGCACTAGAGCGTCCGGGCCAGCTGCGATCCTTTTTCCTCCATATTTGCCTTTACGTCTGCAATTTCCTTTTGCAGAAGAATGATCTTTTCTTCCCCCTTTGAAATTACATCCTGCAGCTTTGAAATTTTGGCCCTGCACGCCTTATCCACAAGCGCCAGGCTTTTGATTTCGCACTTGCAGCTGCTCAGCTGCCTGCTATAGCCGTCTAGTTTTGAAATCAGGTTCTCCTGAAACTTAGGATCACTTAACTCTTCCTTTGCAGCTGAAACAAATTTCTGTGTATAAACAGAAAGAGTGTCGTTAATTTTATCCATACGGGCTATAGTCTTACTGATGCTTTCCTCAGCCCTGGACTTCTCTTTTAGAGAAGACTTTTCCTTCCTGCTGCAGCCCGGGGCAATAAGAAAGACGGCCAAAAGAAAAATGGCATACTTCATAATCCCTCCTCGTTGCACGGACAAATTCTACCGGTCTAACTTATACCGGAAACTAAGCACATTTCTACTGGTACATTAAGGATCTATGACAAACATTCGGAATGGAGGCATAACTTGGGTAACACATAAATGTATGCTTATTTAACGCTATATGCAAGTATCGCACATCACAATATGCCGGGGAAATAATCCCCTAATCAACCAGATAAAGATAATTTGGAAGCTTTATTTTTATGCCCGTGTAGGCCCCTTTAAGATCGCTTAACTGGTCGCCTACGCAGCCTTCAATTTTGTAGCCCATATCGGTAAGCACCGTGCGCTCAATGCTCTTGAAATTCTCGGCCGGAGCCTTCAGCATACTGCCCTGCCGCACAATAAGCGTATCGAATGTTGTATAGCCCGCCTGCTTAAGATTCCTGTACGTGGCTTCGTACTGCGCCATCGTCCTTCCTGTAATAAAAAGTATGCGGAACTTCCTGCCTATGAGATAATTATAAAGGTTTTTTACGCCTTCAATTGCAGGAGCCTTTTCCTCAAGTATCCATCTGTTCCAGTGCTCTCCTTCAAAACCGAAACCAACACTTTTTATTTCGGAATAGTTCGATAGGACCGTCTCGTCTACATCAAACACTACGGCTGAACTGTCACGGACTTTTACGCCGTCAAAATCTTTAATTGCGTCTTCCACCACTTCCTGAACGTCTTTATCGTACTGGCCTGACTCGTAGTAAAGCCCGACTTCTTTTTTGGCAGTGTCAAGATTGAGCAGCTTGGGAGCAGAGGAGCACCCCGCAAGCATTGCGGCAATGACTATGATTGGTAAATAACTGATTGTACGGACATTAAAGTATTTCATAAAAATCCCAAATCAGAAAACAATTTTTTTAAAGGAACTAAAGGTATGAAACTTTTTACTAAATAAAAAACGGGCGGATTTTCCACATTAGAGAAATCCGCCCGCATAAAATCAGTTCATGTTAAAGTATGTATTTGCTCAGATCCCTGTTCTGAACAATCCTCTCAAGCTTATCCTTAACCATTTCACCATTGATCATTACCTTTGAGCCGGGGATCTGGTCGGGTACATTAAAGAGAATGTCGTCCAGTAGAGTGGTCAGAATTGTGTGAAGCCTTCTTGCCCCGATGTTTTCCACCTGCTCGTTTACTATGGTTGCAATGCGGGCTACTTCCTTTATTCCGTCCTCAAGAAATTCAATCTCAACGCCTTCTGTCTGCAGGAGCGCTGCATACTGCTTAAGAAGCGCGTTCTGAGGAATAGTAAGAATCTTGATGAAGTCGTCCTCGGTCAGGCTCTTCAGCTCCACGCGTATAGGGAAGCGTCCCTGAAGTTCCGGTATCAGGTCCGATGGCTTAGAGACGTGGAAAGCTCCCGAAGCAATAAACAAAATGTGGTCCGTCTTAACAACGCCGTACTTTGTATTTATGCTCGAGCCTTCAACAATCGGAAGCAGGTCCCTCTGCACGCCTTCGCGCGACACGTCAGGCCCCTGGCCTTTTCCGCCTCCTGCAATTTTATCTATCTCATCAATAAACACGATGCCCGAATCCTGCACGCGCGTAATTGCTTCTTTCTGCACGGCTTCCATATCTATCAGCTTCTGAGCCTCTTCCTGCGCAATTACTGCGCGGGCTTCTTTGATCGGGGTTTTCCTTTTCTTCTTTTTCTTGGGCATTATGTTGCTCATGATCTCCTGTATGTTTATACCCATGTCATCAAATCCGAATGGCCCCAAGACCTGCATCCCGACCCCGCCCTGCGCCGATGAAGTATCGAACTCCACCATCTTGTCGTCTAACTCCCCGTTGCGGAGCTTCTGCCTCATCCATTCGCGCGTCTTCTGGTTCTGGAATGCCTCGTCGGGCTCGTCGCTGTTCTCCTCCTGCGGAGCTGTGCTCGGCTTCTTTACAGGCGGAATCAGCAGGTCCAGAATTTTTTCTTCTGCTATTCTTTCTGCTTTCTCCTGAACCTCTCCGGTCTTTTCAGATTTTACCATTGTTACGGCAAGTTCCGTAAGATCGCGTATCATGGATTCAACGTCGCGCCCCACGTAGCCCACTTCAGTGTACTTTGAAGCTTCAACCTTAATAAATGGTGCGCCTGAGAGTTTTGCCAGGCGGCGGGCTATTTCTGTTTTACCCACGCCGGTCGGGCCTATTAAAATTATGTTGTTTGGAAGAATCTCTTCTTTTAGTTTTTCTTCAACCTGCTGCCTGCGCCAGCGGTTCCTGAGTGCAATTGCAACTGCACGCTTGGCGTCATCCTGCCCGATTATGAACTTGTCAAGCTCTTTTACGATCTGGGTCGGCGTCAGATTTCTCATTAAATCATTTTTCATTTTATGTAAATCCGTTTTAATTCTTATGTATATTTCTGGTTACAGTTTCCGGAAAAATATCAGATAGTCTCAACGCTTATCTTGTCATTGGTGTAAATGCAAATGTCTGCTGCAGTCTTGAGGGCCTCTGCTACAATCTCTTTGGCCGAAAGGCTGCTGTATTTCTTCAGCATTTTTGCTGCTGCAAGGGCGTACATTCCGCCTGAACCTATGGCAACAATGTTGTCCTCGGGCTCAATGACGTCTCCCGTGCCGGAAATGATATATGCCTGATCCTGCGACAGAACGGCAAGCATTGCCTCCAGACGTCTTAAGTACTTGTCTGTCCTCCAGTCCTTTGCAAGTTCAACTGCCGCACGCCCCACGTTGCCTCTGTACTGCTCCAGCTTCTCCTCAAAACGTTCTAGCAGCGTAAATGCGTCTGCCGCACTTCCGGCAAACCCGCAGAGAACCTTGCCGTTATAAAGTTTTCTTATCTTCATGGAATTGTGCTTTACAACTGTATTGCCAAGCGTAACCTGCCCGTCGCCTCCGATGGCGGCCACGCCGTTATGAACAACACCCAGTATTGTGGTTGAGCGAATTTTTTGACCCACTTTTATCTCCTGTTGTTTTGCGCGTAAAATTAATGGTAATAAAAAACCAATCTTCAGATCCGGGACAAACGCATCTAACACGCCTCTTTGTCCGGGGTTTGAAGATTTAATTGTATCTAATCAATATAATAAATTAAAGTCTTAAAAATATCCAAATGCAGGATAAGGAAATTCCTGGCCTGAATATGACCTTTTTTAAGGTAAATTCGATTTATATTCTAACCAGGGGTTTACCCACTCCGTATAGGGAGCAGTCATAGGTACGGCCGGAAGCTTGCCCCCGAAGCCCATGAAGCGGTAGGTGAACATCGGAACGTTTATTACCTGTGTGGACTGAAGTGCTTTTTCATCTATCCTGAGGCCGTACTCGCCGGCAAGCTTAACCGTGTAATTTAAGACGGATTTATATGCCTTCTCAGTCGAAAGATTCTTCTTTATGGAATCCCTAAGTTCGGAAAAAGGTTTATCCACGTGCAGTGAGTCTTCTTTTTTTCCGGCTAACTTAAATATTGAGTATCCTTCCGGCACCTTTAATGGGCCGTAGACGTCCCCGATTGCCATATTGCCTGCAATGCGGCCGATCTCACCATATTCATTTATGGAAAAGAAACCGGTCTCACCCTGCGTCTTCTTTGTCGACTCACGTTTTGAATACATGCGCGCAAGAACGTGCATATCCACGTCCTTCTTTACGGCATCCAGCACCTTCTCGGCAACTTCAAGGCTGTCTGTAAGCACTTCAACAATGTTTACCTGTGCGGTCATCGGGGCACCCTGCTGCACCTTGTGGAAATACTGCTCCGCCTCAAGATCCGTAACGCTTGCAGAATCCCTGAATGTGGATCTGAGCATCTGCGAAAGGTAATTGTCCTTCCACATGTCAAGCTCTCTTTTTACCTCCGGCAGGTTCTGAAGCCCGCGCCTGTAGCCTTCGCGCGTCAACATCTCGTTTTCCACGTATTTCTTTACCACCCTGTTGAATATCCCGAAAACCATCCTGGGATCCGCCGTCTGGGTGCTGAAGCCTTCCATTGCAAAATCTTCAATGAACTGCCTTAAGCTTACAGGATTTTTTTCGAACTGAACAAAATCCATATTCAGCACTTCAGGCCTGAAGGCGCCTTCAAGCTTAAGAATGTCCGGGGGCTGAAGGCTTACAAGGGTGCTGTCTGATATACTGCCGTTATTTTTTTTCTCTTTTATAATCTTTACAAGGTTATCCGCAAGCTCCTTAAAAAGCCTGCTGCTGACGTTCACTTTCTGATTGGAGAAGAAGCTGCGGTAGAACTTCTGATATACCCTCGCCGTGGCCCTCTCGTTTGTAATCTTTTTAACCAGCTGCTCTACTTTCTGCTGGTCTTTTGGGTCCTGCTTCAGTTCAACTATATCCCTGAGGCGGAAGATGCACCAGCCGTTTGGGGTAAAGACGGGTGAGGTATATTGTCCCACCATTAAGTTGTAAATTGCGTCCTCCACGGCTTCTTCCATCATGCCGTATGAAACGGTCAGTGTATCCAGCCCTTTGCTTCCGTTAGACTTCAGAACAGCATCAAAAGAGGTCCCTTTCTGAAGACGTTCATACATGCTGTTAATTTCTTTTTCAGATCCTGCAATAAGGTAATCGGTCCTGTAGGCAAACCGGGTTCTTAAATATCCCTTTGCTTCTTCACTCTCAGGAATAACGGTCTTGTCCTTAATCTCAAGCTTCCAGAGGGCGTCTCTTACATACATCTTTTCCAGCGAACTAAAGGCCATCTTAACGGCACCTGAGGTATCAAGCCCCATTTCCTGCGCCTTTAAGGCCCAGAGCTTCTCGGCGGCAAGCGAATAAAGAAATCCCAGTTTCAGGTTTTCAGGCGTTACTTTCTTTGGCGGACGCGGCCACGGCGTCATTTCGAATCTTTCCAGGAACTCTTCTCTTGTAATTGTTTTACTGCCGGCTTTGGCCAGGATTTCATCATTATTTGCCTGTGCTCTTAACAAAGCAGGGCAGAGTGCGATAAAAGTGAAAAGTAAAAAAGCTTTTTTCATTTTCTGTTTTTATAATTTTAATTTTGCCGCTTAAATTTAAGCGGAAAGATTCTGGAAACTCTTCCTTTGTAATCGGTATATTCCTGCCCGAACCTTTCTGTAAGTTTTCTTTCTTCGTAAATTGAACCCAGGTAAAAATAAGCCGTTAAACAGATAAAAGAAACCAGGTAAAAAAGATCCATCTGCGGCCTTAAGCCCAGAAACAGTATTGAAAACAGGTAAACCGGGTGGCGGCTTATCTTATAAAGTCCTTTGGTTACTAAAGTTCCTTTTTCATCCAGATCCTCCGCGCTGTAGTTTCCGTTATACCACCGCACAATCTGTTTAATACCTAAGAATTCCATGAGATCGAAATGTGTAAAGGACCAGATGAGGAAGGCAAGGCTTATAACCTGAAGAACAAAAACAATTATGTCGTAAGGAGCATCTAAGTCATAAATAATGCTGTCGGGTTTCGGAACGAATTCCAATAGCAGCATGAAAGAAAGAAAGGAGACTACATTGTACGTGAGCCTGTAGAAGGCAATATAGTCTCCGTACTTTTCTGCAAATAATTTTTTTAGCTTCCGGGAGGCAAGAACGGAATGCACGAGGCCGAAAAGGAAATAGGAAAAAACTATTACAATAACGTCCCGGAAAAGACTCATAATTCCTTGCGCAGGCGTGCAACCGGTATCCTGAGCTGCTCCCTGTACTTGGCTACTGTCCTGCGCGCAATGTGAATGCCTTTTTCATTCAGCAGTTCTGCTATTTTGTCGTCGCTGTATGGAGCGTTCTTGGTCTCAGAGTCGCAGATCTCTTTTATCAGCTCTTTAATGTGCTTGTTCGAGATCTCCTCGCCGTCGTCGGTCGAAAGCCCCTCGCTGAAGAAATATTTCAGCTCGTGAATTCCTACGGGGCTCTGGACATACTTGCCGTTAACAACCCTGCTAATGGTTGATATATCCATCCCGATCTCCTCGGCAATATCTTTATATATCATGGGGCGCAGGGCCTTGGGACCGTATTCAAAAAACGCGTACTGCTTTTCAACAATGGCGCGCATGATCTTCATCAGCGTCTCACGGCGCTGCTGGATCGAGGCAATGAACCATTTTGCCGACTCGAACTTCTCCCTTAAGAACTTGTGGGTTTCTTTCTCGCGGTTTGAAATGTTCCTTTTCCTCTTATTTGAATTCAGCATCTCAAGATACGTGGAGCTGATTGTAACAGAAGGGACGTGGCGGTCGTTAAGTGAAATAATAAAGTTGTCGTCCACTTTCTCAACTAAAAAGTCGGGCGTTATCTGGTTTGCCTGGTCTGACTCTATGTTGCCTTCCCCCGGCTTGGGATTAAGCTTATGAATAAGGCTGATAGTCGATTTCAGAGTCTCAGTCGTAAGATTCATATTCTTCTGTATGGCATCAAAACGCTTATTTATAAAGTCGTTGAAATGATCCAAAAGAAGGTGTTCTGCCAGATAGGAGTAATAAGGGTCAAAAGATGTATTCTTTAACTGTACCAGGAGGCATTCCTGCAGGTTCCTCGAGGCAATTCCTACAGGGTCAAATGTCTGTATCTTTTTTAAGAGGCTTTCGGCTTTCTCCAGCGGAACCTCAACGTGCTGAAACATATTGAGCTCTTCAACTATGCTCTTCAGGTCGCGCTTTAAGTATCCGTCCTCGTCCAGGTTTCCTATTATCTCTTCGCCCAGGGCGAACATGTCTTCGCTTAAATCCAACAGGTAAAGCTGGCGCGTCAGGTGCTCGTTTAAGGTCTCCCTTAAAGGTGCAACGGGCTGGGTCCTGTCCTCATCGCCGTTCTTGTTATAGTATTCGTTCTCCGGCTCAGAGTCGGCGTCGTTCATAAAGTCTTCTAACTCAAACTCGTCGTCGCTTGTATCTGCAATTTCCTCGTCGTCACTCTCGCCGTCAGTAGCAGCGTCATCCACGCGGTCGTCCTGCGGCTTTTCTTCGTCCTGGCTCATTTCAAGTTCATAATCATCCAGGAGTGTTTCTTCCAGGATCGGGTTAAGCTCAAGCTCGGTTTTTATTCTCTGTTCAAGTGAAAGCGTATTAAGCTGCAGAAGTTTCTGGTACTGTATCTGCTGGGGCGAGAGCTTCTGAAGCTGTGAAAGTCTTTGATTTAATGATAACATTTTACTTTTCCCTCCTGGCTATCCTTAATTTTTCATACCAGGACTCTCCGTAAAGCCTGACTAAAGATTCCTTGCAGAAATCGGCAATTCTAACACCCAGCTTTACGCCGTTTTCCACGGCAGCGTAGCATTCGGGAATTCTTTCATACCTCAGTATGTCGCCCCCGAACCTCGATACACGGATAGGGAAGAGATGGCAGGATATCGGCTTATTGACGCCTATTTTGCCTTCTTTAAAAGCCTTTTCAACTGCACACTTGGCAATGTCACCTTCATAATATACAAAGACGCAGGCCCTGTCGTTGACGCTTCTGGTTAAAAGTTCACCCTCTTTTTCCTCCCAGAAACCATTAGCTTCAATCTCTTTGATGTGCCTGGGGGAAAGATATTCCTTTACCACAGGGAGGACCTTCTCAATTTCATCAATTTCTTCTTTTTTTATCGGGGCGCCATACTCGCTTTCCATTGTACAGCATGCCCCTTTGCACTTCGTTAAATCACAGACGAAGTGCGAATCAACTATATCCTTGCGGACAGTTACGCCATCTATTTGTAATACGTTATCTAAATACATGCACTCTATTCTGATTGGGGTTAAACTTTGGAATAATTTTTGTTAAAAATAATAATAATAAAACTAATTGGAAAGAATATTAATTAGCTCTTTTCCATTTTACACGGCAGTAATTTTAGCCTTTTCACCGGTGAAAAGGAGAATACATAATGCTAACAAAAATCCAGGCTTCCAAATTCAATTAATTAAAATAAAAGGATCCGTCCTGCGGGTAAGTAAAACGTAATATTATTCCGGTTTTATTGGAAAGCCTGAGAGTTTAATACGTTTATAAGCACCCTTCTTCTCATCGGGATGGGGAGAATAACCAAGGATGGTAATATCACCTTTGCCGGGACCGTAAGCCCAGAAGAGCCGGCCAGCAGCAGGGGTATTGTTTTCCAGATAAGACTGCCAGACCTTAAAGCCAAACTCACGGCTTAGTTCGTCAATTTCGTGAGTCCTAAGGCTGTTATGCCTGGGATTAGAGCTCAGGAGCTTCATAACCTTACCAATCTGATTAAATCTGCGGCGTTCGTCTTCAGACATCGTATTAGAACGGTATTTATCTGCGAGGCGGTTCCATAGCTCTTCGAAATCAGGAACGCCAAGTCTGATCTTAAAATTCACTTCAGGTGTTATTCCTTATCAAAATCGAATTCATTCAGGTTAACGGGTCTGGAAGCTTTACCCTTCTTCAGGTTTCCGGCAGAGTCCTTAATCATATTGTATGTGTCTTCTGAAATATCATCCAGGTCAACAAGAATCTGAGGTTTGAGCGTAATAGTCCCGTCCCTGCGTACCTGGACCTTATAGTGCTCGAATTTCGAGTCTCTAATGATCAGGCGCCTCTTGCTGTCAAGTTTAGCGGAGTATTCTTTTACAACCGGTGCCATAGCATGACATCCTTTCTATGTCTTAGTTCAATGAAACAGTTGAATATGATAAAAAGTGGGATATCCCACCTATAAAAATACGCAAGCGCATGAATAAAAACAAGGGATGTTTCCTTGACTAAACTTTGTACCAATATATCCGGCCGGAATTACGGAAAGACTGAAAGGGCAGCAGATATGGGTCTCCAGGAGCATTTCAGGTAGATTTTTTATCCCTAAAATTAGAAATGTAATTTGATGTGAACTCCGAAAGCACCAGCTTCCCCGATATCTCGGCCCTCGTCTCAAGCAGGGTGTCCCAGTGAGCTGTGCCTTCCCAGAGTATCGATTTCAGCTTTGCCATAGCCTCGGGATTCGTCTTTGAAAGCCTTACTGCCACTTCCAGCACCGCTTTGTCCAGCTCCTCTCTTTCCTGAAAAACATCCGTATAAAGACCGCTGTTCTCGGCCCACAGGGCATCCCGCCAGTTCGTATCTATCGAAAGCGCACCAAATGCGCTTTTGCCGATCTTTCTTTCAACCGCGGGACCTACAACAAAGGGCCCGAGGCCCAGCTCCAGCTCGCTTAACTTAATTGAGGCCGATGAATGCGCCAGCGCATAGTCCGATGCCGCAATTATCCCCACGCCTCCTCCAACAGCCTTTCCCTGAACACGCGCGATGATAAACTTGGGACAGTTTTTCATGGCGTTAATAAGATGCGCAAAACCCATGAAAAACTCTTTCCCTTCTTCATAACTGCTGATGTTTAAGAGCTCTGTAAAAGACGCCCCCCCGCAGAACGCCCCTTCGCCCTTGCTGGCAAGTACAATAACACGCGTTTCATCATTGTCTGAAAGACTCTCTATATCATCAGCCATACTTTTTAAAAGCGCCGAAGGAAGGCTGTTCCCCTTGGGATGGGAAAATGTGACTACGGCAATGCTGTTGTTTATCTTAACCGATACTTCACCAGTCTCTTCCATAAACTTACCCCTTTGCTTTGTGTTAAAACAGCTGTCCTTTGATATACAGATACTTTTACTTATTTAACCTCATTACTGCCCACTATGTCAATGATTTCCTTCATATCGGAAATCAGGTAATCGGGATTTTCTTTTTCCAGCTCCTCTTTCTGCCTGTAGCCGAAGGTTACGCCGCAGGTAAGAGATCCTGCATTCTTCCCGCACCTTATGTCAAGCTCTGAATCCCCGACCATCAGTGTCTCAGCGGGACCCACACCAGTCTCTCTGCATATCTTTAAGAGGGCATCCGGGGCAGGCTTTATAGCCATGCCGTTCTGGCGGCCCGTAATAATTGAAAAATAATCTTTAAGTCCAAAATGTTCAAGTATTCTTTCTGCCTGGTCCTGCGCCTTTGTTGTAAGAAGGGAGGTGAGTATGCTGTTTTCTTTCAGGAATTCCAGCACCTTAAGCACATTCGGGTAAACTTTCGATTCATCTATAAAATCGAAGTAGAGGGATTTATATCTGTCAATAAACCCTTCCAGATCGGGAACCGATATATTGAAATCGGCAAATATATCCTTAAAGTGGTATCCGATCTTTTTGTTGAACTCCTCTTCGGAAAGCTCGGCTGCAATGTTGAATTCCTGGAAAGTCCTGAGTGTGCATTTGTATATCGTTGCACTTGAGCTCATGAGTGTTCCGTCTAAGTCAAATACAACGCTTCTGATTTTTGGGGTGCTGTTCATATAATTCCGTAATTTTCTTTGAATGTTTGAAATAACTCCATTAATAACAACTTAAGCTTAAAATTTATTCCATTTTTTCACAATAATTCCAAGTTTGTAATGTTATAAGGTTTCATCCTTGCAAAAATATCAAATTATAACTAAGTTTAACGTTTAATTTTAGGCAAGAAGAAAAGATTTTAGCTATTAAAATCAGAAATATAATCAAATAAATCCAATAGGAGTGTTAATATGCCCGTTGTAGATTATAAGAAATATTGCGAAATGCTGGATAACGCAAAGAAAAATAAATTTGCTTACCCTGCAATAAACGTTACCTCTGAAGCTACGGCAAACGCTGTGCTTGCTGCACTTGCAGAAACAAAGAGCGATGGTATAATTCAGGTTTCCACAGGCGGCGGTGAGTTTGCCTCAGGACAGGCTGTTAAGGATGCTGCCTTAGGTGCAATGTCAATTGCACAGCACGTTCACCTTATAGCTGAAAAATACGACATTAACGTAGCTCTGCATACAGACCACTGCCCGGCTAAGAAACTTGATTCTTTCGTAAGGCCTCTGATCGCAGAATCACGCAAAAGAGTCGCTCAGGGATTAAAACCGCTGTTTAACTCACACATGTTCGACGGAAGTGAACTCCCGTTAAAGGAAAACATGGACATAGCAGTTGAACTCCTGAAAGAATGCGCAGAACTGGGAATTATTCTTGAAGTTGAAGCCGGCGTTGTCGGCGGTGAAGAAGACGGCGTTAACAACGAAGGCGCCCCTGCTGAAAAACTTTATACAACTCCTGCAGATATGGTTGAGGTCTACAGACGCCTCTCATCTGTTAAGGGTGCAAGATTCATGTTCGCTGCTACTTTCGGCAACGTTCACGGCGTTTATAAACCGGGTAACGTAAAACTCCGCCCCATTATCCTCAAACAGGGGCAGGATGCCACAGCAGCTGCATTCGGTAAGGATGCCTCCTTTGACCTCGTATTCCACGGCGGCAGCGGCTCTTCACTCGAAGAAATCAGGGAAACTCTCGAGTACGGCGTAATTAAAATGAACGTCGATACTGATACTCAGTACGCCTTTACACGCCCGATGGTCGACCACTTCTTCAAAAATTACGACGGAGTCCTTAAAGTTGAAGGCGAAGTTGGTAATAAGAAAGTTTACGATCCCCGCGCTTACCTGAAAAAAGCTGAAACAGGAATGAAGGAAAGAGTAATTCGTGCCGTTAAGGACCTTTGCGGAGAAGGTACTACTTTAGGCAGATAATTCTGTCATTGATTTATTTGGGGCACAGCCGTAATTTCTTTATGGCTGTGCTTTTTATTAACTGCAGGTTTTGAAATTTGTAAACAAAAATGGACTGGCTTCTAAATACTCCTATTACCCATCGCGGGCTGCACGATAATATAACCGTACCCGAAAACTCTATGGAAGCTTTCAGGCGCTCTATTGAGGCGGGATATCCTATTGAACTGGATGTCAGACTCTTAAAGGACGGCTATATTTGCGTCTTCCATGACATATACCTTTCCAGAATGACGGGTGAGAAGGGCTCAATACTGAAAAAAACTTCAAAAGATGTCAGAAGTATCCGCCTGCTCGGAACAGATGAATATATTCCCCTCCTTTCGGAAGTCCTTAACCTTGTTAACGGGAAGGTTCCGCTCCTGATAGAAATTAAGAACAGAAGAGGCGTCGGACAGCTGGAAAACCGCCTTTTGAACCTCCTCTCGGTCTATAAGGGAGAATATGCCATAGAATCATTTAACCCTCTTGTGGTCAAATGGTTCAGGGATAATGCCCCCGGAATTATACGCGGACAGCTCTCGGGAGCCTTTGGCGCAGCACGCGCGCTCAGCAGAAGAGCATTCTTAAGAGGACACCTGTTCTCACGGCTCTGCCGCCCCGACTTTATTGCATATGATATAAGATACCTGCCCGCAAAAAGGGTCAATAGCTTCCGCCTGAACGGCGTCCCGGTAATAGGCTATACCGCAAAGAGCAGGGAGGAATACAATAACGCTAGCTTCTACTGCGACAACATCATATTTGAGGGCTTTACTCCTTAAAACCTTTTGCTTAAAACCATTTTGCTTAAAACCTTTTCGGAAATTCTATTCTATCTTGATTGCCCGTTTTTTCTTATTTTAGTGCAGACTCTTTGCACACTCTCAAAATCCAATATCTTAGCAACCAGGAGATTCTCATGATTCAAAAGAAATACCCTGTTAAAAACTTTTCAAAGATTATGGCCGGATACATACTGGTTCTCTTAATCCTTTTCATAAGTATTCAGGACATATCTGCCCAGGCGGTAAAGACTTCTGTAAAACACCCTGCATGGACGCGCAACAAAATGATATATGAGGTGAATATTCGCCAGTATACAAAAAGCGGCACTTTTAAGGAGCTGGAGCGTGAACTCCCTAAACTTAAAAATATGGGAGTGGGTATCCTCTGGCTTATGCCGGTTAATCCGATAGGCGAAAAAAACCGCAAGGGATCACTCGGCAGCTACTATGCCGTAAAAGACTATATGGCTGTTAACCCTGAATATGGTACAATGAAGGACTTTAAGTCGCTCGTTGGCAGAACCCATAAGCTGGGTATGAAAATTATAATCGACTGGGTGGCAAACCATACCTCCTGGGATAATGTGCTTACCAAAACCCATCCGGAATTCTTCAGAAAGGATTCCATAGGAAATTTTGTGGCTCCTGTAAGGGACTGGACAGACGTCATTCAGCTCGATTTCGATAACAAGGACCTCCGGAAATATATGATCGGAGCACTTAAGTTCTGGGTTAAAGAGGGAGGCATTGACGGCTTCCGCTGCGACGTGGCAGGAATGGTCCCGACCCCGTTCTGGGATGAAGCCCGCAAAGAACTCGATAAGGTTAAGCCGGTCTTTATGCTGGCTGAGGCTGAAAACGCCGAACTCCACAGGAATGCTTTCGACATGACTTACGGCTGGGATCTGCACCACCTCATGAACGATATAGCACAGGGAAGAAATTACGCTTCTGCCATTAATAATTATCTTGCAAGACAGGACAGCCTTTACCCACGTGACGCCTACAGGATGTATTTTACAACCAACCACGATGAAAATTCCTGGAACGGTACCGAGTTTGAACGCATGAAAGGGGGCGTTGAGGCTTTCAGTGTGCTTACGTTTACTCTTCCGCAGAGTATGCCGCTCATCTATAGCGGCCAGGAAGCAGGCTTAAATAAACGCCTCGCATTCTTTGAAAAGGATCCTATCGACTGGAAGGATTCCGAGTACAGAGGGTTCTATACCGCATTAATTAAATTAAAGCTCGTGAATAAGGCCCTTGCCAACGGAGTTGAAGGCGGGCAGATGCAGCTCCTTTCTTCCAGAGACGATAAGGCTGTATACGCTTTTACAAGGCAAAGAGGCAAAGATAAGATACTTGTTGTAGTTAACCTTACAGGTGAAAACAAAGAGGCTCAGCTAAATGGCCCAGGCTTGAAGGGAAGCTACACTGAACTCTTTACAAATGACAGGAAGCCCTTTGCCGAAAAAGAGACGTTAAAACTAAACCCGTGGGAATACAGGGTGTATGTAAGCGGAAAATAATTTTTGTTTGTTTAATTCGGCGGACCCGCTAACGGGTCCGCCGAATGTCTTAATGGTTAAAAGTTTAAGTTTGTGCCTACCTTAAAGACCGGAAAACCTCCTCTGAAGCTTCCGTTGCTATTGCTCGTCATTAGTCCTGCTGCCCAGAAGAAGTGAAAATATCTGTCCGGAATAATGTTATCGCCGCCCACAGTCATTACTGTAATGCCTTCCTTGCTGCTGCTGAAAAAGTTGGCCAGCTCTCTGCTGTACTCAACAGAGACGTTGTTAAAGCCGGGACCCGAAAAGTAGCCTGTCAGCTTCATGCCGGCAGAGAATTCCTTGAATTTGGGGTTTGAATAAACATTCCAGTTGAGCACTCCGGCTACACTCAGGTAATCCAGAATCTGATAGCCCAGCTGTGTATGAAGAAGGTCCGGGTATCCTGTTCCGCCTGCCAGAAAGAGGTGTCTTTTTTCTTTCAGAGTTTCAACCGCGCTTTCCTCTTTTTCTATAGTGCTTTTTTCTTTCCCTGGAGCTGAGGCTAAATTAAAATTATAACCCAGGCTTAGTTTTATGATGTGATAAAGCTTCTGGTAATCGGTTTGGCGCTCCATGTTTTCGTCCAGATAATAACTCCGGAAGAACTTTTCGTTCAGCGTTTTGTAGTAATGAAGCTCAACTGTAAATTTTTCCGTAGCATTAAAACCTATTCCAGCCCCGAGCAGCGTATGGAATTCGTCTCTTCCCGTACCGTCCTGGCCTTGGTATCCGAAATAGCTGTGAAAGTTTATTCCGCCTAAGGCGTAGAAGTTATCCTGCAGTATATTTCCTCTGGCATAAAGCCCGTACTGCTCGCCGCTGAAGTCACCTGCAAATAGAAGTCCCCACCTTCCCTCCAGGGAAAATTTGTCTCTGAGCTTTATACCCAGGCTTATCGCGGGTTCTAAGTTAAAAGGGGCCTGGCGCACTGAAAGGTCTGTTACCAGGAAGTTCGGCTCAAGCCTGATGCCGCCGTAAATATTCTGTGCGTAAGAAAACCCCTGGAATAATAATGTGAAGCAGAATAAAAGTAAAACAAGTGACCTCTTCATATTCGGATATTCCTTAAAGCTGTAACATCGCGGGTTAAATTTAGTAAAACTACTGTTGCCTGACAAATATTAAACGGAAGGGGATAGATGTGTGTGTTTGCTTAATCCGGCGAACCAGAATCGATCCGCCGGATTATTGTATGGGGTAGTGTCAAACCTTAAAACCGTTTTCTTTCTAGTCTGCTTTGCCGCAGAAAAAAACCACCGTATTATTTTCAATGAAATGCACAAGAGTGCCGTACCTCGCAATGCCTGAGATCCTGGATGCCTGAGAAATCTCTTTTTTAATTGCATCAAGCGCTTCTTCGTAAGAAAGCAGATTATTGTAGACTACAATGAACCTTGCTTCCTCATTTGTCATCTTCTGCCAGTTCCTTTCCGACAATTCCTGATAAAAATCCCTGCACTGTTTTATTGTGGGATCTCCCGGCAGATCAATTTTTAGTACTGCTTTTATTTCCATTTTCTCCGGTTCCAATCATATGCGGCTCTGATTCATTCTGATCAGGCAAGAATAAATTTTGAACTTCCCAGATAGATTTCTGCTTTGATCTTTTTTATTCCGGCCTTATCGAGAGCAAAATTTATATCTGATTTAATTACATCGAAAATGTTTTCTCCGGACAGGCCCTCTTCAAAGATGGTCTGCCATACTGTGTTTAATTTATCAAGCTTCTGCCAGTCGCGCCTGAGGAGTTCATTGGAAAAACTTCTGCTTTGCTCAAAGGTCGCGCTCCCGTCAAAATCAATTGTCATCATGGCTCTTTTCATAATGGGGCTTTCTTTTTAACTCTTCTTTCCCTGTCTGCTAGTTTACCATGCTCTGGGCAATCGTCGTTTTAATCGTCTTAAGCAGGTATTCAAGTATATTCTGATACTTCTGTTCATAATCTTCACGGCTTAAGGATTCCATGTGTGTATCCAGATAGCTATGCAGCCCGTGGCATGAAAAGCCGTGCTTAATATCCCAGGCCATATCAGCTATTGCGGCCTTCAGCGATCCGGCCTCATGGCTGTTTAATTTGTTTTTCCCAAGATAGAATTTATCCAGCTTTGCTGCCGATTTCGAGATCGCATAGCTGATCATATCATTAACATGGATTGAATCGTCCATGTAATTTATGCGGCTTTCTGTTATTGCTTCAGAATTATCCCCGGGGTTTACCTCGCAATCGTACTCTTCGTCTCCTCTCAGGTACCTGAGCCTTCTGATGAGAATATTGACGGGAATTGCCGGAACAAAATCTGTCTCCGACTCCAGGAATGCTGCTATTTCTCTCAGGATCGTTTCATCGTTTGAAAGAAGATAGTAGGGAATTGACTCAAAAGCCTCCTCGTCAATAAACTTCCGGCAGGCAAACGTTACATCCGGTTTTGCAAAGTAGGTTTTGCCGCTGTGCTTTATGATCCTGAAATTCTGCTTCCTGGCAAAATGATAAATTGTCCTCTGCAGCTTTATGTAGTAAGGATCGGAATTTCTTATTGATTCGGACAGATGCTGCTCAACCCTGCTTTTAATGAGCTTATGAAGAAATGCAATGGCCTCAGACTGGGTGCTGATCGGGCTGCCCCAGTTCTTAAAAGCAGTTCTGATCGAGTATTCATTCTGCTGGTTGCGCAAAAATAAGGGGGTTACAGCGCTGATGGCGAAATCCTTGTAATTATATTCGCCTCCTAAAAAGCAGGGGGTTATCTTGTTCCTGTTTTTAATTACAAACATGTAGGAAATATTACAGCAGAATTTTGCAAGTTCGTTTAACTCGCCGGGAGTAATATTTTCCTTCTCAAGAATCTCAAGCGTATTTATAATTTTCCTTTTTCTTTCAGTTTTCATGGGTCCAGCAATTTTATTACATCTTTTGCTCTTGTTTAATGCTGCCTTTGAAAAGGCGGCTTGAAAAAGAGCAGAATTTAATGTCGGTTTTTTATGGGAAGAAATATAAAGAGCACATATTCAAAAAAAATCAGTACCCCTTAACATTAATTGAAACAAGATACTGAGTACTGATTAAGAAATGTGCACAATTGAAGCGTCTTTTACGGAAAAAACGTCCTAAAAATGCCTGGCTGAGGGCCGTTAAACTCTTTTTTTGAAGAAAAATATGTGAAAAAGCGCGATTTTAAGCTGAAATCGCGTATCAGTATGCCTTTATGCCTAAAATCAGTATAAATACTGATTTTTTTTAATTTTTCAGGTCGTATATTTAGTATTAGCTAAAAAAAATAAACAATTTTTTAACAGGGGACCGGTAAAGAATTTTATTTTGACTCAAAGCATATAAACTTTCTGCAGATAACGAAACTATGCTCCAGATGAAAGAACTTGATATTAAGGATGCCCAGCTTACAGCACTGTTGTCGGACTTTAATCCGGAACCGGTAATCAGCATCAATCCCGAGGGCCGGGTAATTCATGCTAATGAATCCTCTATTGCTTTATATCCTTCACCCGATCTTCTGAGGAAGAACCTCACTGAATTTATAAAATTCCCGTTTGACCTCGGGGAATATATCAAAAACGACTGCTCAACTCATTTTTCTGAAAAGATCAACGGCCGCCACTATTCCGTTTACTTCCAGGGTATCTCATACCTCCAGATGGCACAGATTTACCTGCATGATATTACTGAAGTAAAACAGCAGGAAGAAAGGCTGATCGAATCTGAAAGAAGACATAAAGAAATTGCCGGCGTACTGAGGGAGAAGGCTGAACTGGAAAAACAGACTCTGGCAAGACAGCTCTATGATGAAGTAAATCAAAACCTGTCTGTCGTTCGTCTAAAGCTGCAGAATCTGAACAAGCTCCGCGATAACGACCGGGAGTCGGAAGAATACCAGCAGACGATCGGTCTGTTGGAGAGTACAATAAACGTTCTGAAGAACATTTCCTATAACCTGAAGCCAAAAATCCTGGATGAAGTGGGCCTGGGGCCTGCAGTAACCAGCCTTTGTAACGAGGTCTCCAGGCAAAGCGGCATTAAAGGAAGCGTTAACATCATGCAGACGGATGCTAACATGGATAAGAAATGCGCCACTTATCTCTATAGAATAATACAGGAAGCACTGAACAATATTGTTATGCATTCCAGGGCAACTGAATTCAGCGTGCAGCTCATTGATAATGAGAAATTTACCAGGGTGTTCCTCTCCGATAACGGCATTGGATTTGAACCCGATAAAATAATAGACGGACAAACTAATGGTCTTGGACTTTTGAATATAAAGGAAAGAACTGAAGCCTTGAACGGAAAATTAAAAATTGATTCGTTCCTGCAAAAGGGAACAGTTATAATTGTTGAAGTACCAAAACAAGCAGGATTTTTACATGCCTAACCCGAATAGTATAAGAATTGTTGTCGCCGATGATCATTCCCTTTTCCGCAGCGGTATAATCAGCCTCCTGGAAGATGCGGCAGAGATATTTGTGGTTGGCGAGGCTACCGACGGCGGAGACCTCTATGAAAAGTACTTCGAGCTTAAGCCCGATGTTATACTGGTGGATATATCTATGCCCGGCGTGACGGGAATAGAAGCCCTGAAGAAAATCCTTGCCCGCGACCCTTCGGCAAAAGCCCTCTTCCTTTCAATGCACGAGGGAGAAGAATACGTCTACCACATTCTCAAGTCGGGCGGAAAAGGACTCATCAGCAAAAATGTCATGAAGGGTGAACTGGTCTACGCCATTAAAACAGTCTATAGCGGAAAGAAATATTTCGGCGCTTACTGGACTGAGGAAAGACTGGAAGAGCTCAGAGAGAAGTATTCCGGCGGCGACGGAGGCGGCATAAGCGTTCAGCTTGCCGAGGCCTCCTTGACACAAAGGGAAATTGAGATCCTAAGGCTTATCGGCGAGGGCTACACCAGCAACGAGATTGCCTCTAAGACAGGCCTCAGCAAAAGAACCGTCGACACGCACAGGATTCACCTTATGAGCAAACTCGGCATCAAAAGCCTGCCCGAACTCATAAAATATGCAATTCAGTACATGATTCAGCACAGAGATTAGAGCTTACTCTAATCTCTTCCTGAACCTTAACGAACTTGCAATTAAAATTACCACACCGATTAAGAACAGAACAAGCGTCTCAAGCCAGAGCTCCGAAAAACCCGTCCCTTTTAATATTATCCCCCTTAATATCGTAATGTAATACCTGAGGGGAATGGCATACGTAATTACCTGTATTATCTGAGGCATATTCTCAATAGGAAATGCAAAGCCTGAGAGATAGATCATCGGCATCATTAAACCGAACTGCGCAACCATCATAGCCTGCTGCTGCGTTTTTGAAATCGTCGATACGAAAAGCCCCAGGCCCAGCGTGGACATTACGAATAAAAGCGAGGAGAATATCAAAAACAAAAAGCTCCCCCTTACCGGAATCCCGAACCAGAGAGTCATAATTGACGTTACGAGCAATACTTCAAGAAACCCTATGATCATAAAAGGTACCATCTTTCCTATTATCAGCTGATAGGGCTTGATCGGGGTTACTATAAGCTGCTCCAGCGTCCCGATTTCCCTCTCCTTTACAACCGCCATCGACATCAGTATCGTTGTAATTACCATCAGCACCAGCCCCATTATGCTCGGAACCATGAAGTTCCTTGTCTTAAGATCGGGATTGTACCATACCCTGACCTCAGGCGTGAGTGTGCCTGAAATGGAAAGCTTCATTCCGCTTTTCTCCCTCGCCTCAAGAAGTATGTTTTTTGAATAGCTCGATGCAATAGACTGCACGTAGCCGAAGGCAATCGAGGTCTTATTCCCGTCGGAGCCGTCAAAGATCACCTGCAGAGGGGCGGTCTGCATGGTGTTGACCTTCTTCTCGAAGTCAGTCGGAATTACTATGGCGTCAAGCACCTTGCCGCGGTTCACGAGGTCCACAATCTCTTCGTAGCTGTGAACGTAATAATCTATGGAAAAATATCCTGAGCGCTCGAAACTCCTGATAAACTCGCGGCTCGTTACGGTTTTATCCTGGTCGAAGACTGCTGTGTGAACCGTGTTTACGTCCATCGTTGCGGCATATCCTAAAAATATGAGCTGCAGAATGGGAGCCATAAATACAATTCCGAAAAGCCTTTTGTCGCGCCTTACCTGTATGAATTCCTTAATAATAATGTTTATAATTGTTTTCACTTTTTGTTTTCCTTATTCAAACTATACGGTTCTCATCTTCCTGTTCCTTAGGGTCGCTATGCCTAAAAATACGCCGGAGAAAATTAAGAGGTATACAACCTGCGGCCAGAATGATTCCAGCCCCACTCCCTTTAAGAGTATATCGCGCAGAATAATTGAATAAAATTTTGCCGGCGTAATGTTTGAAAGAATCTGTACAAACAAAGGCATGCTCTCAATCGGGAAAATGAAGCCGGACAGTATTACAGAAGGGAGCATCGACATTAAGGTCGCCATCTGAAAGGCCACCTGCTGGTTGTTGGCAATGCTGGAGACGAAAATCCCCAAGCTTAAAGAGGCGAAAATAAATACAAGCGTCGTCAGAAGAAGAAGAATTAAATTCCCCTTTACAGGCATGCTGAAAAGTAAGTAGCCCGAAATGAGTATAAAAACCGCAACCATCAAAGAGATAAATGCATGGGGAAGAGTCTTCCCGATTATAAGCTCAAGTGATGAAAGGGGAGAGACATTGATCTGCTCTATTGTCCCAAGCTCTTTTTCGCGCACAATTGAAAGCGAAATCGATATTACAGCCGTAATAATCATTATCATTGCAATCAGCCCGGGTATTAGGAAATGCGTGGAGTCCAGACTCGGATTAAACCAGAAGACCGGCTCAACATCCAGCGGAACGTACGTGCCGCGTCCTGAGAGTGCAAGCGTCTCTTTCGAGAAGTTCTGCGAATAGCTCATTGTCGCAAGGTTGAGATAATTCATGATAAGAGTTGCCGTGTTCCCGTTTACGCCGTCAACCAGAATCTGAACGCGGGCATCGCCCTTTGAATACATTGTGCGAGACATGTTCTCAGGGAAAACTATTACAGCCTGCGCCGTCTGCCCGTCAAGATATTTCTTAATCTGGCTGTCATTGGTTATTGTGCCCACAAGGTCAAAGTAGCTGGAACTTGTTAGCGCGTTTATAAATGCACGCGTGTCCTCCGACTTGTCGCGGTCGTAGATGGCTATCTTTATATGATGTACATCGAAATTTATCGCATATCCGAAAATTACCAGGAGCAGTATCGGAAAAAGGAATATAATAAGAAGCATCCTTGTGTCGCGCCTTAACTGGCGGACTTCCTTTTTAGCCAGTGCAAGAATTCTGTTAAGCATTTTATTTTTTATCCTTCTCCAAAAGGTGAATAAATACATCCTCAAGAGTAGGAACAATCCTGTCTATTCTTTTAACCGGGATTGAGTTTTTCTCCCCGAGAATCCGCCTTATCTCATCCTCTCCCGTGTATTTGCTGTTGACTGCTATGTGCATGTTGTTTCCGAAAATTGAAACCTCATCCACAAAGTCCTCTTTCTCGAGGATCTCCATGGCCTGAACCGTACGCTCACACTCAATCTCGAGAATGGTGTTTGAAAGGTAATTTGTCTTAAGCTCCTTCGAACTCCCTTCGGCAATAAGCTTCCCGGCATTAATGAGTATGATGTTGTTGCAGAATTCAGCCTCTTCCAGATAGTGTGTGGTTACAAATACGGTAATTCCGTGCGAGGAAAGCTCATTTATTAAGTCCCAGAAATTCCTTCTTGAAATAGGATCAACGCCTGAGGTCGGTTCATCCAGAAAAACTATCTTGGGCTCATGTATTACCGCAGTACCAAGTGCCAGGCGCTGCTTGATTCCGCCTGGAAGCGAGCCCGTAATTGTCTTCTCCCGCCCTTCCAGGTCCGCAACCTTTAAGACCCATTTTTTTCTTTCCCTGAGCTTGTCATTATAGAGCCCGTAGACACCGCCGAAAAAATTTATGTTCTCTTCAACTGTAAGATCGTTGTAAAGGGAAAACTTCTGCGACATGTAGCCTATCTGCGTCTTTACCTTGTCGGGCTCATTCTTGATGCTGTAGCCCCCGACAAGCGCGTCGCCGCCCGTGGGCTCCAGTATGCCGCAAAGCATTCTTATCGTAGTCGACTTTCCCGCGCCGTTTGCACCCAGGAAGCCGAAGATCTCTCCCTGCTCAACGTTAAAGGAAATGCTGTCGACTGAAACAAACTTCCCGAACTTTTTTGTCAGGTTTTTAACCTCTATTGAATTCATCAGTATATCCTTCTTCCCAGTGACTTTTCAAGCCTTATCTTTGCAATTTCATAGTCAACAAGCGCATTATTGTAATTTGTCTCGGCCTGCAGAACCGCGGTCTCGGCATCAATCAGGTCCGTGCTGGTTGCAAGCTGGGCGTTGTATTTGTCGTTGATGATGCGGTAGTTCTCCTTTGCCTGGAGCACGCTCTGACGGCTTACGGATATCTTTTCACTTGAACGCTCATAGGTGAGGTAATTGGAATAAACTTCCAGCTCAACGGCATCATTTAACTGCGAAAGAGAGGCCTCTGCCTGCACGCGGGTCTCTTCTGCCTGCGAGGTCTGAGATGAGGTGAGCCCCCAGTTCCAGATGTCCCAGTTAAGCGTAACTCCAAGGTCCCACGTATTCTTGAAAACGTCTATTGGAGGCTGATAGCGCTGGTTGGGACGGTTGTAGTAATAGTTTGCGCTGAGGTATACGGATGGAAACCAGCCTGAACGGGCGGCACGTATCCCTTCGCCGCTTGCTTCAAGACGGTACTCCATCGATTTAAGCTCGCCGCGGTTTTCCTTGGCTTCTTTTAGAATGTCTTCAAACCTGTAGCCCGTAATGGAAGTGTCAATTGTGCCTGCGTCAATTGCAGTCTGTGAATTCAATGGAAGCCCTAGTGCCTGGTTAAAAGACATTTTTGCTATGTCAAGGTTGTTCTGCGCCTCGATCTGCTGAAGCTTTGTATTTGAATAAACCACTTCAAGCTTTAATACGTCGTTCTGTGTAACAAGGCCGTTTTCCAGGTTGTTTTTTGTATCCTGAAGATGACGCTCATTCTGAAGGAGAGTCTCATTCAGGAGGTTTAACATCTCTTCTGCCTTATAGAGCTGCCAGAAGGAGGACTGTATCTTAAACGACGCCTCGTTGACGTCTTTTGAATAATCTGTTTCAGCTGCCTTGCTGTTTAGCTCCGCGGCACTCTTAAGCGAGGTGAGCCTGAGGCCTGTAAACAAGGGCTGCTGAAGAGAAAACCTGATGTTGTAGTTGTTTAATATCACGTCCGAAATCTTTATCGGAAATGGTGCCCCGGGTATTGATACCTGGAAAGGCGGTACACTGCTGAGCCTGGTGTAGCCTGCTGCAAATTTCAGCTGCGGCAGAAGCTGCGAATTTGCCTCTGTAACTTTGCTTTCAGCTGTTGTCGCCTTCGACTGCGATATCCTGAGATCCTTGCTGTTCTTAAGACCCAGCTCAATGCTTTGCTGAAGCGAAAGCTTCTGTGCCTGTGCAAACATTATGGCGGGCAGTAACAGGTTAATGAACAAAATCTTCTTCATTATTTATTCCTATATTTATTTGGCGCTTGAAATTAAATGAATAAAAACGTTTTCCAGTGATGGGGGAACTACCCTTAAATCTGTAATTGTAACCGATTCCTTCGTAAGGAGATCCTTAATCGTCTCGCAGTCCGGATCGCAGTTATCTACAACCACGTCTATTCTGTCGCCGAACATCTGTACTTCAAAGTGCGTATTTCCCTTGATTGCCTTATATGCCTGGCGCGAAGGGTTGCAGACTATTTCAACCACGTCCTTGCCGAGGGAAGCCTTCACGTTCTGCGGGGTGTCGAAACTTATAATCTTCCCTTTATTCATCAGTGCCACGCGGTTGCACCTTTCGGCCTCGTCCAGATACGGAGTTGACATAAAGATTGTAATTTCCTCTTTTATAAGGCTTGCCAGAATTTTCCAGAAGTCACGCCTTGAAACCGGGTCGACTCCTGTAGTCGGTTCATCTAAAAAAATTATTTTCGGCTTATGAATGAGCGTGCAGGCCAGGGCAAGCTTCTGTTTCATTCCTCCCGAGAGCTTGTCTGCCAGGCGGTCGCGGAACGGCGTAAGCCGTGTGAATTCCAGGAGCTCATTTCTTCTTTCCCTGTAGCCTTTAACACCGTGGATGTCGGCAAAAAATTCTATGTTTTCGTCCACTGACAGATCGCCGTAAAGACTGAACTTCTGGGACAGGTAACCGATGTCCTTTGTAATGTTTTTCCTCTGCTTTACGAGGTCAAGCCCCAGTATCCTGGCCTCTCCCGAGTCCGGTTCAATAAGGCCGCAAAGCATTCTTATTGTTGTTGTTTTGCCTGCGCCGTCGGGTCCAACAAGGCCGAACATTTCACCTTTACCCACCTCCAGGCTGATGCCATCTACGGCATGAACATCCCCGAAACTTTTCTTAAGGCCTTCTATTTTTATGGTTGTTTCCATGATGCTGATTTTTCTTTTTTCTATTAATACTTTATCACTGCGTCGGCCGGCATTCCGGCTTTAAGGTCGAAGTTCGGGTTAAGGATCTCAATTTTTACTGCAAAAACCAGCTTTGTCCTTTCATCCTTTGTCTGTATGTTCTTTGGCGTAAACTCCGCCTCGGGGGAAATATAGATTACTTTTCCTTCAAATGTTTTATTCTTAAATGCATCCACCGATACTTCAGCCTTCTGCCCCAGCTTTACTCTTCCCAGCTCCTCTTCAGAGACGTAAATTACAAGATCCACAACCTTCAGGTCCGATATCCTGAAAAGTGACGAGTTGGGACCCACGGTTTCTCCTGCTTCCACAAATTTCTTTACCAGAATCCCGTTCATGGGGGAGGTAACATAACTGTCCTGTATGTTTTTCTTCAGGAGCTCCACACTTGCCTCTGCCTTGCCAAGGTTTGCCTCTGCCTGCCGGATCTCCTCGGGGCGGGCGAAGTTTTTCATCTTCTTCAGGTTGTCTTTTGCGGCATTAAATTGTGCCCCGGTAAGCTGGTACTTTGCCATGGCGTCTTCGTACTGCTTTTTTGTGATCGATTTCTGCTCGTAGAGCTTCGTCATTCTGTCTTTATCCCTCTGTGCCATGTCAAGATTTATCTGCGCCTGGCGCGTGTTTTCCTCTGCCTGGCTGATATCCTCGCTCCTGGCTCCCTTGCGAAGAAGCTTAAGCTGCGCTTCGGCAAAGTCACGCCCTGCCAATGCCTGGTCCAGTTGAATGGAAAGCAGATCGTGATCTACGGTCAGAAGGGTATCGCCTGCTTTAACATTGTCCCCTTCATCTTTATAAATTTTCTGAACCTGGCCTGCAACTTTGGAACTGACGGTTACATTTGTGGCCTCTATTGTGCCTGAGGCTTCAATGGTATTCTTATCGTTTCCGTTTCCGCAGCCTAAGACAAAAAGTCCAAAGCTCAATGCACCTATTAACAATGTGGTTTTCATCTATTTATCCTGATTTTTAGTGTTTTTAAATGTCATGGCTCCCTTATCGGTCAGTATGCCGTTTAAGAGTATCTGAAATGTCATTTCAAGTGCTTCATTATGGGAGAATTTGCTGTTTAAGAGAAAATCGGGGTTTACTATAGCCCGCAGGGAAGAGGTGAATATTACAAGAAGCAGTTCAATCGGCCTCTCTTCAAAGAGCCCTTCTTTTTTCCCCTGTTCGAATATCCTGCCTATATTGGTATACATTATCCGGGTTCTGAAGTTGTCAATTTTTGCCCAGAGTTGGGGCGTGTGATACTGCATATCCTTTAACCAGTGGTCGCTGATCTTAATGATAAGATTGCTGAGAATGCCGAGCAGTGCCTTAATTTTACTTACAGCATCCATATCTTTCTCAAGCACCTGATGGATTTTCTCTGAGTTTTCGCTCATCATGCTTTCCACTACCTCTTCAATTAGCTTTTCCTTTGAAGGGTAGTACTTGTAGATGGTCTTCTTGCTCATTTTGAGCTCGCGTGCAAGCTCATCCATGGAGGTCTTATAAAATCCCTCTTTGAAGAACTTTTCACGTGCAAAAAAGAGTATCTTTTCCTTATCTTCCATTTGGGCTCCCTTGGAAACTATTATCGTATTACTAGTTTCCAATTTAACAAAAGGAAACTAATTTGTCAATATTAGTTTCCATTTTTCTTGATTTTTTCTGGCGGGAGAGCTCCCTTGGGGCAATTTTGCGGATAAAGGCTCTTTTGCTAGGCCTCAGGATGTTCTTTTGTGCCGGTAAACCTTATTACAACCGCCTCGCCATGGTGGTATTTCCCCTCACTTAGCTCAATTACTTCCTTGCTGAGCTGCTGGAAGTCGAGATCGGTAAATTCATTTACAATGTCCTCTAAAGAGTAGAGGAGTTCCGGATCCTTCGGGCCCCCGGAGGATTTCTCTATCTGGTCTTTTTCAAAGACTTCAAGAATGAGTTTGCCTCCCGCTTTCAAAGACGAGATGATTTTCCGGTTTACCTCTGTGCGCAATTCTTCAGGAAGATGCATGTAGATAATTCCGGCGGCATCGTAATAATCCTCTTTTGGAGAGAAACTCTCCAGGTCCTGAACTGTATAGTTTATGGTTGTATTGTTTTCTTCGGCCAGCTTAAGGGCTTTTTCTTTGGCCGCCTCGCTGTAGTCGAAGCAGTCCACCTGCCAGCCCTCTCGCGCGGCATAGACGGCGTTGCGCCCTTCGCCTTCGGCAACGAGCAAAAGCCTTCCGGGCTTTAATTTATCAATTTCCTCCCTGAAAAAAGCGTTCGGTTCTTTCCCGTATGCGTAGCCTTCTTCAGAAAACCTCTCATTCCATTTTTCAAGCATCTTTAACCCATGAATTTGTTACTATAAATATAATCCGGTTTTTCCTAAACAGAAAAGAATTTTTTCCCCGGGGAAATCCTGCCTCTTAAAGAAAACCTTTTTGCCCGGGAATTTGTTTGGTTAGCAAGGGCATGGTATGACTTCTAATTACTTAGATTTTCAGGCATATCTTTGCTATATTTGTATTCAAACAAAGAGAGAATTGATGGAACTGATCGACAAATTAAGGGCAATTAAAGAGAAATTCGAGAAAATTAATGAACAGCTGGCTGACCCCGCCAATCTCAACAACCAGGAAAAAATAGTCACTCTCAGCAAGGAAAGAAGCGAACTCCTGGAAGTGGTGGATGCTTTTGAACGCTACGACAAGGTGCTTAAGGATATTGAAGGCAACAGGGAGATTATTGAACTTGGAGAGGACAGGGAGCTTTCTGAAATTGCCCAGGCTGAACTTGAAGACCTGAAAAAGGAAAAGGAAAAGCTGGAAGAGGAGATCAAGTACATTCTGATCCCAAAGGACCCGAACGACAATAAGGACGTAATTGTGGAAATACGCGCCGGTACCGGGGGCGATGAAGCGGGGCTTTTTGCGTTCGACCTCTATAGGATGTATTCCAGGTTTGCCGAGGTCCGGGGATGGAAAAAAGAAATTATAGATATAAGTGAGTCCGGCATGGGCGGCATTAAGGAAGTGGTCTTTTCCTTGAACGGACAGGGCGCATATGGCGATATGAAGTTCGAAAACGGCGTACACCGCGTGCAGAGAGTCCCTTTAACAGAAACTAACGGAAGAGTGCATACTTCAGCCGCTACAGTGGTGGTTATGCCCGAGGTTGAAGACGTGCAGGTGGATATAGACCCAAACGACCTCAGAATTGACGTCTATAGAAGCGGCGGCGCAGGCGGACAGAACGTCAATAAAGTCGAAACCGCAATAAGAATCACTCACATACCTACAGGTCTCGTCGTACAGTGCCAGGATGAACGCTCGCAGCTTAAAAACCGCCAGAAGGCGCTCAAGGTCCTGAGAGCACGCCTTTACGACATGAAACAGAAAGAGCAGACAGATGAAATTGCCGCCCAGAGAAAATCAATTGTCCGCTCGGGCGACAGAAGCGATAAGATACGTACCTATAACTTCCCGCAGAACAGGGTAACTGACCACAGAATAGGCCTTACGCTCTATAACTTGTCAAATATAATTGAAGGTGACCTTTCGGAGCTGATTGAGCAGTTAAAACTTGCCGACAGGGCAGAAAAACTCAACAGTAACGTGGAAGCTTAAAACTGTTAACCCTGAAGGCACTCTTCAGGGTTTTCTTCTATATAGCCTATTTCCCGATTCCCGGCTCTTTTTCCTGAAAATTTTCCAGGAACTTTATTAAAAATACGAGCACAAATCCAAGAAGCGAAAGCGTAACGTCTGCAATATCAAGGCTGAACTTCGCCTGGCTGCCTACTAAATAACTGAAATATTTTATCCCCGAAAGGAGCCCGAAGAAGGCTGCAAAACCGAAAATTCCTCCTTTTACAGGATTCAAAAAGTAAGATTTTATATTCTTAAATACCTGGCTGTCCTGACTTTCTGTGGCACTCTGTTCTGTAGCACTATTCGTAGTAGAAATATTCTTCATTTACTTTCCTTCTAATAGTTGACGATTCCTTAAGACCAATAATAAATCCATTCCATACTAATATATATGGTGACGAAGACCGTTTTCGGAAAATTTTATCAAAAAAAATAAAAAATATTTAATAAGGAATAAAATTCCTGAAAATAACAGCCGGCAAAATATGGGAGGCTGTGTCCTGTTTACCGGGCGCAGGGCTTTTATGTTCCCAAAGGGTAAAAAGATGGTACCATAAATAGAAATCCGGGGTCACTAAATAAAGGACATAATTTCTGTCTATAAAACCAGGAAATTAATCCGATAATAAGACTTCATAAGGGGGAGAGTTCATAATGCGGGCTTTTATCTTTTCTTAAACTCCCATCAGGTCGTTGAAGAAGTTTGCATTAGGCGAATCCAGCCTGGAAATTATAATTTTTATGATTGCGGTTAAAGGTACTGACAGTATTGCCCCTACAATTCCCCATATATAACCCCAGAGCAGTAGGGAAAGGAGTATTACCAGGGGGTTTAAGCCCAGGCGGTGCCCGAAAATCCTCGGCTCAACAACATTTCCAAAAACATTATGCAGAACTACCAGAATGCCGGCAACAATTAAGGCATAACCGATCGATCCGAACTGTACAAGCGTCATTAAGGCCGGAAGAACAGTTGCAATTAGCGAGCCGATATTCGGAATAAAATTGAAAAGGAATGTAATTACAGCCCAGACAACCACAAAATCGACCCCGAAAAGCAGAAGTACTATTGCCGTTGCAATGCCCACAAGAAGACTTATTACAAACTTTGCAATAACATACTTCTGAATCTGATCCGTAATTTCCTGAAATGTGCTCTGCAAGGTCTGCTCTCTTTCCCTCCTGGCGCGGTACTTCTCAGAAACCTGCAGCGAATCTGGGCTGATGCTTTTTGATCTCGCTTCAGCTTCCACCTCCGGTGTCTTCAGGTCCTCAGGCATGTGGCTCATCAGATAACGCCTCTTTATGGCGCCGTAAATATTCTTATGCCCCGACATGATAAAAATGAAAAAGAAGAGCACGAATAAAAAGCTTCCGAGAAAAGAAAATGTCGATGAGAAAACATTCCCGGCTAAGGGGCCGTAATCTATTCTCTGCAAGAGATTCGTAATCTTGAAATTCTGAAACTGCCTGTCTTTAATTCCAAATGAATTGGCGGTTGATGAGACAATCTGGTTGAGCTTTGCCTCATAGCCCGGAAGTGCCTCTCCAAGGGCGCTGAAGGAGTTGACAATTACAGAAGAAAAACTTCCAAGTACAATAATTATTATGAGTATGTCCAGAATGGCAACGGCCGAAATGGGAACCTTTCTGCTTTCCAGAAGAGCGTTTAACGGAGAGAAAACAAAAAAAAGAAAATATGCTATTATAAAAGGAATAAAAATCTCAGCAAGCGATTTCAACACAATAAAAATAACAACGATGCCTATAACATTGACAAAAAAAGCACTGGTTGCAGAAAAACGGGACTTTTCCGTATGCATATTATTTTCTTTTATTTATGAACAGTTCAGGAAATTTATCTGTTTAAACTTAATGCATTTAAACAAAAGATAAGCAAATAAAAATATACAATAAATAGCAATAACAATAGTATATTTGGTTGACCAATAACTGAAATTCTCTTAAAGTATGAAAAAAGTCCTGTTTATTACCTTTTTCTGGCCTCCTTCGGGTAAAGCCACACTCCACTGGCCGCTTAAAATTATAAAGTACCTGCCCTCCTCAGGCTGGCAGCCCTCTGTACTGACAGTAAATGAGGATACGTTTTCAGCTAAGGATGAAAGCCTCTTGAAGGAAATTTCTCCCGAGCTGGAGGTAATGAAAACAGGCTACTTCGATCCGTTCAGGCTCTACAGGAAGTTTCTGGGGAAATCTCAGGATGAACCCCTCGTTGCCTCCGAAACAATATCAAAAACAAACAAAAGCTTACCCCACAGGATTTCCATCTGGATAAGAATGAACCTCTTTGTGCCTGATGCCAGGATCGGCTGGTACCCTAAGGCGGTCCAAAGGGGAAAAGAATACCTGAAGAGTAATAAAATAGACGCCATTGTTACCGTCGGCCCCCCGCACTCGACGCACCTTATTGGAAAAAAGCTTTCAAAAGCCTTCAATATCCCGCACGTGCCCGTGTTAATTGATCCCTGGATTGATATAGTTTATTACAGGGGATTTAAGAGAAATCCCGTAACACTGGCGCTGGATAACTATTTTGAAAGGTCCGTTATGAAAGAGGCCTCGGAGGTCGTCTTCGTAACTAAGAATACTAAAGAGGACTTTGTAAAAAAATACCCCTTCTTAAAAAGTAAGTCGCACGTTCTTTACTGGGGCTATAATGAGGACAGCTTTGAAGGCCTTGAGGTGAAGCCTCCAAAAGACGAAAAGATTCTCCTTCATGCGGGTAACATATTTGACTACCAGAACCAGGTGCCTTTCTGGAAGACTGTTAAAAGCCGGATCGAAAAAGGCGGTAACATAAAGCTGAAGTTTATCGGCACCGTTGGGCCCCACATTAAAAAGTCGCTTGAAGATCTTGGCCTGAATGACAGGGTGGAGTATTCAGGGTTCCTCCCATATAGCGAGGTCGTAAAAGAGATGATGAGGGCTTCATACCTCCTTGTCTGTGCAACAGAACCCAGGCACCTGCCGGGGAAACTCTTTGAATACCTTAGAACGGGAAAGCCCATAATTGCATTTGGCGATGATAATGACGAGGTGGAAGAAATTTTAAGAAAGACAAATGCAGGCATGCTATTCCCCTATAACAGCCCGGCAGAGGAATTTTTTGAAAAAGCCGATGCACTGAAAACTGACCTGGAGAAGGTAAGAAAGTTTGACCGCAAGACAATTGCCAGAGATATGGCGGAGATCTTAAACCAATTAAAAATTAAAAAGTAGAAGAAAGTTTATCTTTCACTTTCTTCTTATTTTCTTTTCGAAGAGCTCATAGTAGCTCTCACTCATACTTTTAAGCGAAAAGTTCTCTTCTGCAAATTTCCGGCTTTTATGCGATAACTCCTTCAGCTTTTCATCCGAAGTAAGAAGGCGGAGAGTTTCCCCGGCAAATTTTTCTATATTAAAAGGCCCTATAAGGCAGCCGCTTACGTCATTTTTTATTATCTCTTTGCACCCTCCTACGTCAAATGTAACGGCAGGCGTGCCCGAGGCGACGGATTCAATGAGCGCATTGGATAGATTGTCTGCCCGCGTGGGGTATACAAACAGATCCGCCATGGAAAGATATTCCGCTACCTCTGCCTCATCTCTCACGTATCCGGTCGTATGGACGGTAAAGTTGTTAAAAAGCTCCAGTTCCTCAAGCCTTCCTATTCCGAGAATAAGAAGGTGCACTTTTTTTTCTGTCCTGGCATTAATGATCTTTAAGATTTCAATTAAGTCCCTTCCTCCTTTATAAGGATTCTTATTCAGCTTTTCAGCGCTGAACATAATAACCCTGGCATCAGGGGGAATATTAAGGCTTTTTCTTAACTCCTCCCCGGAACGGGGCTTAAATATGTCAAGATCAATTCCGTTAAAAATGTGATGAAGCTCTTTTCCCGCAAAAACCGGGCTTTCTTTGGCCAGACTCAAAAGCCAGTCTGAAGGAGTTACAACGGTAATGTCTGACTCAGAGTAAATTTTTTTCTTCTGCCTGAGCAGCATACTCCCTGTATTTATACCAATGGATGGATAAATGCGCGTGTTTGACCTGCTGTTTTTCATCTCCTTCCAGGACACGTCGCCGAAGGTGTGGGCTGAGTTTCCGGTAAAGGCCCACATGTCGTGCAGCGTCCAGACGATGGGAGCCTCTTTGGAAAGCTCTCTTATAAGGGAAGTAGTAAAGTATCCGCCAAGAGTATTATGGAGACTGATAATGTCTGGCTTGATTTCACGTGTTTTCTGGAGTATGACTTTAGGAGAAAAAGGAAGATACTGGTACTGAATTCCAAGCAGATTTGAAAAAATATTAAACCACTTTTCAGCTACCTGTACAAAGCCGCTCTCCCTGGTAGGAAACACATTTTTATCTGTTGAAGCTTTACTCCTTACCACAAAGAAGTTTTCGGTATTATGGTACTTTTCCAGCCCCATGCCCAGGCGCCTTGCGGCAATTGCAGCACCGCCTACGATGTCTGAAATATTTATGAATAGTATTTTCAAATGTTTTTAGGCTTTAGTGTATTTTGCGTCACAAATGGGTAATTATTTCATATTTATTTGTGAAATTAGTTCAATAATTACCCGGAATTTGATTGCCATTTAAAATTAAGAGTTATAATTTGAGTAGTGTAAAATAAGATAAATCTCGCGGAATATAAATCATTTATGTTATTTTAATTAATAATCCCCAGGGGCAAAAATGAAAACCCTTCTTACCGGAGTTCTGTTCATATTCTCTCTCTTATTTTTAAGCAGCTGTTCAAAAGACAGTTCTACAGGCCCCCAGGAAAAACCTGCAGATCCTGCGCTGGGAAAGGTTTCCTTAAGGCTTGATAAAATTAACGCTCCATCAAATGTTGCGCTCGTTACGGCAACCCTCTCAAGAGCTGACTGCGACACACTGGTTAAAAACCTCAGCATGTTCGATTCTTCAGATGCAGAAGTGTCATTTGAAAATATTAAGACAGGCACATGGCACCTGAAAATTGAGGCTAAAAGCAGCACAAATGTCCTGCTTTATTCGGGCGAAACTGACCTGGTGGTCGAGGATTCTAAAACGACTGACGTATATATGACACTTACACCTGTGCCGACAGGAGTGGGAAGCGTATATATAAGCGTTAAATGGCAGTCTTCGGGCTGGATCGATTATGCAAATAATCCGATATTTACCAGGTATGATGCCTACAACAACCCTTACGGCGGCGTAGCTGCAGGGAAAGTGCTTTATGAAAACGGTAAGTACAGAATGTGGTATATGCATACCTATGAAGCCGCTAGAGCCGACATAAATTATGCTGAATCCATTGACGGCATTCACTGGCATAATGTGTTTCAAAGACCTGTCTTGTCGCACGGCGCGGCGGGCAGCTTTGACAGCCGTTCGGTTGGCATTACAGCTCTGCTAAAAGATGATGACGGCTATAAAATGTACTACGCGGGCTACAGCAATGAAAATCCGGATTACTACTCTATGGGACTTGCCGTGAGCCAGGATGGGCTTACATGGGAGAAAAGGGCCGAGCCCATCTTCTCAGTGGCAACTGAACCGAGTCTTTGTGTCTCAGGCGTTGTAAAGAAAGATGGCGTATATTACATGTATTATACTTCTATTAACCCCATCTTTAATCTTAATATGGCTCAAAGCCAGGACGGGATACACTGGACTAAGTACTCCGGAAATCCAATTCTCCTGCCGGCGGAAACATGGGAGTTAAGCGGAATAGTTTATCCAAGCGTAATTTATGACGGGACCAGGTTCATGATGATCTACGATAACTGGGACCGCACAGGCTTCGGAATGGCTACTTCAACAGACGGCGTTACATGGAAAAAAGACCCGAAGAACCCGGTCTTCGGATTAAATAATACTTACAGAAACTGGGCATCCCAGATAAATTATCCATATCTGTTTAAGAACGGAAACAAGCTTAGAATTTATTATACCGGAGTTGCCAACGGGGTCTTCAATATGGCTGTTGCCGAATATCAGTAATTGAAATGTCAGTAAGCACATTTAACTATTAAACTTAGGACTAAATAATGAAAAGATTTATTGGCATAGTGCTGATCTCCTTATCAGCTTTCTGCCTTAGCAGCTGCTCCAAAGAAAATACAGTTGAGCCGGGCAGTAAAACCACCCAGACACTGGGCAGTGTGTCATTTAAGATTGATAAGGTAAATGCCCCTTTGGAAGTTACACTGGTCAAGGCATACCTTTCAAGGCCTGATTGCGATACGCTGAAAAAAGACCTGAACATTTTTGCAGATTTGTCCTCCTCATTAGCCGATATCTTATTTGAGAACATTAAGACCGGATCGTGGCACCTTAGAATAACCGCAGAAAACAATGCGGGTGAAGTTCTCTACACCGGAGAGACAGATATAATGATAGAGGATTCAAAGACTACTGAAGTATACCTGACGCTGACACCAAAACCTAGCGGTGTTGGAAGCATCTATGTGAGTGTGAGGTGGGGAAGTACATCCTGGATAGACTATCCCGCAAATCCTCTGTTCTCAATTTATGACAGTCCTGCAAACCCTTTGCTTGTCTCGCAGGGTAAAGTCTTGTATAAAGACGGTAAGTACAAAATGTGGTATTTGAATACCTACTACAGTGCAAAAGCAGACATCGGCTATTCGGAATCCGTAGATGGCATACATTGGAATTCAGCATCAGCAAAACCGGTCCTTTCTCCGGGCTCTGCCGGCGCATGGGATGATTATGCCGTAACAACAGGAGCGGTTTTAGAAGATGGAGGTGTATATAAGATGTATTATTGTGGCTTCCATGACCAGAATGGAACAATGAGTGTTGGCCTGGCTGTCTCACAGGATGGAATTTACTGGGAGAAACACCCTTCGCCAGTTTTGACCGCCTCATCATTTGAAGAAAAGGTATGGGCCGGCAGTGTCATTAAAAAAGATGGTACATATTATATGTTCTACAACTATGCAAAGATTAATGGCGACAGAGCCATGTGCCTTGCAACTTCGACAGATGGTGTTCAATGGACAAAATATTCAGGAAACCCTGTCTTAAAGGCAAACCAAAGCTGGGAAGGCTCCGGAATATTTTCTCCCTCAGTAATTTATGATAACGGCCAGTTTAAGATGGTCTATATGAACTATTATAACGATGGTTTTGGCATGGCAAACTCGATTGATGGGATTAACTGGACAAAAAAATCCGAGCCGTTCTGGAAAGTGGGTCAGCTTAAATGGTGTACAAAAATTGCCTATCCCTATATAGGAAAATTTAACAACGAATACAGGCTGTATTATACCGGGGGTGACGGTACCAGTCTGTGGATGGGAATGGCAAGTACATCGGTATTATAATAGCAGATAATTTAGTGCCCGGAGTGAGCCTGAAGAAAACTTTGCTCTGCATTTGCAGTCTTCAGCATTTGAATTTTATCTGGCAATTACGGCAAGTTCGGAGAAAAATTCAGGCCACCTACGGGCAAGCTTATCCATCAGGGCTTCACTTATTATCCCACCGTAAAAGTAACCTAATTTTGTTACGGAACTAAAGCCGCATCTGCTCAGGAGCATTTTTGAAAGGGCACTGTACGTAAAGTAGTGGAGATGCCCTTCGTCGTAAAGATCAACGGGCTTATTGTCGTAGGTGGTCAGACCCTCATTTTTTGAAGCCGTCGAAGGGAAAATTCCTCTTAAAAGTTTGAGCCTCCTGTGATAGAGTGCCATATTGGGAGTGTCAATATAAACAATGCCCCCCGGCTTAAGAAGTTTACGCACATTCTGCATTACTCCAAGAGGATCTATCAGATGTTCAATCAGCGCTATCATGATGACAGCATCATACCGGGGCAGGCTTTCTACAGGTATGTTCTCACAGTTAATCTGCTCGACCCTTATTCTGGGGTCAATAACACTTTTTTTCATCCCTTCAACACGTACACTTGAAAAATCGCTTATTGTATAACTCTTAAAACTAATACCTGCATTTATAAAGCTCCGGACGAGCATTCCCGATCCGGCACCAAGTTCCAGAACGTCGCCCCCGTTAAAATTAAGAGGAAAATACTTCAGGCATGATTCTATTCTGGAATGAGGAAATTTTTTTAATCCTACATAATCATCATAAACCCTTTCGGTTTCTATTTTATACTTTTCGTTGTAGTGCTGTGTTAATCTTTCATTTTCCTGCATGAAGTTCCCTCAAAGTTGTAGCCCTGAAACCTCTTGAAATCAGTTGCTTTATGCTTAAGTTTACGCTTTTTCTCTCGTTATCTTATAGCACTCTGCCTTAAAGCGTAACTATTTTATTTTTCAAGAAGATTGACAGCTATATATCTTTTAGCTTTTTTAATCAGGCTGTATTTGTATATGTTTCGAAATGCCTCCAGTACTTTTTCATCTGTGAAGGGAGGCACAAACGTAGGATCTATAATACTTTTGCTGAGATCGTTGTTATATTTATATATGGGCTTGCAGTGTACGCCGCTGCCGTCGAAACCAATGTTATCAATGTAAGAGAACCGGGGATATACGGCTAAGGCATTATTCTTAAAATGACTGTAAGTCCAGCGTATGGACCAGGAATCTATTCTGCCTTTTACCTGCTTAACCAGCAGATTTGTTAAATCATCGCCGGATTTATTGAACAGCTTCTGCTTCTTTTTATCCAGCATAAACTCATTATAATCCGGCAGTTCCCAGTCTGCACGCTCCCACCTGTCACGCCAGGTTCCCCAGCCATATGAACTGTTTCTGTAGGAAAAGAACACGTCAAAAGCGTAATCTTTATTTATTTTCATTATACCCGGGTTATGATTGAAGCCGCAGACCGTAAAGACATTTTTATAGCCTTCATAGTAGTTAAGGCCCTCGTTCATATACTTTAGAAAATATGGGGAGGAGATTAAATCATCTTCCAGCACTATAACTTTGCCGTATTCATTGCAAAGCTTTGTTACCCCGCTTATAATGGAGTTGGCTAAGCCCAGATTTTCTTTCTGTTCTATAATGGTGATGTTCTTAAAGCCTGATATTTTCTTTACAATTTCTCTAACCTCATTTACCTGCGGAATATCCTTGGAGCTCCTGGGGCCGTCAGAAAAAACAAATAATTCGCTTTCAGCTGCATACACGTTTTCTTTTAAGGCTTTCAGAGTCTCAGAGGTATGGACCGGCCTGTTATAAACAAATAGGGCTATTGGGGCAAGATTAATCATAATTTATCAGAAGATTCACATTTTAAAACTTTATTTTACGTCTAATGAACGGAATTAAAATAACGGATATTTACCTTCTTTTCAATATACTATTTAGTATCGGACACTTAAGCTGAAGCAGCATCTGTAGATGCCAGAAATATTATTGCCTCAAAAGGCTGCTGGACTATTTCCTCTTAGCTACCAGAACCATGATGTCGCGGGAGGGTTCTTCATCTTTTTCCTCAATTATTTCATAACCCTTTCTTTCTAAAAGTTCTTTTACAAGTGAGGTCGGTGAACCCAGGTCTCCATGCGATTCAACAATGATCACCCTTGGCTGTATGCCAAGATTTGCTAAAACCTCCTTTTCGCCGCTTTCACAGTCCAGCTCAAGTATATCGCAGTCGGGTATCTCTTCAATTTTATCTGCTCCTTCCATCTCTCCCCAAACATTTACCGGAGACCCTACATAGCCGTGTATGACTGTGCCCTTTAACTTATATTCTTCCCATGTCTTTAGAATATCTTTGGCTCTTTCCTTGCTGGCTTCAATAAGGGTAACCTGGCCCCCTTTTTCCATCGCCACAATCCCTGTGATGCCGTATCCTCCGCCGACAATAGTAACTCTGTCTCCCTGACTGACAAATCTCCTGAGAGCCGCAATGCTGTTCTCTTCGTAGTTTTCCACATCAATTTTTTGCCGTGTGCGGGGAAACAGTCTGTCAATCTTTGCCAGTGAAGGGTCTTTTACCCAGTAATCTCCCAGCTTTATATATGCTCCCTTGGGACTTAGTTTCCTGATTAACATCCATAAAGGACGCACTAATGAAAATGTCTTTTCTGATAAATTATCTTTGTTTTTGTCCATCTGCTGCTTTGAATATAATGGTGAAATAATGCTTGATCCCTTCATTCTTCGAGGGAAGGTTAATCATCTTACATAATCCTGCGGAAATCGTTTAATGAACTTGTCCCCCGGAATACTTTTGGGCAGCCTTCCCGGTCTGTTCATTAAAGCTGCTTCCTGTGAGCTTTGAAAAGCAGTAAAATAACCAATCTTTGGAAGATTATCCAGATCTATAAGCAGGAAGAAATGCTTCGGGGGAGTTATTAAAAAAGTTAACCCAAATATGCCGTATCTTTTTTCCCCAAGTTTCCTTTTAACCCGTCTTTAATAGCCAGCTTAATTATTTTACTGTAACTGATATTTTTGTTCGTCAATAATACTACTTTTAAAATCACAAAGTAAACAAATTTGTTAAAAGAATATAGGAGGCTGCTGGATTTGGTCCTGTATTTTTCAAAATAAATCCGGTTTCTGATCTGGTAATAAAACCGGTGCTTGTTGGACTCATTCATTAGTGGCAGCTTAAGGCAGGTGATTTTGTCTTCAGGTGAATGCCATTTCTCGTCAACATCATCTATCCTGCTGTTAAACAAAACTATGATTTTACCACCCTTTCTGACTATCCTGTTTGAATATTCAATATCATCTGAATAAACAAAAAGATCCTCATTGGGGTAACCGATTATGTCCAATAAACTTTTATGAAAAAACAACCCGCCGTAATAAGCAGCGGCAACATTACCATGCGAAACTGCATCCCTGCTGCCTGCCTCTTTTTTGAAAAAAGAACGGGCTATCCTGGAGAAAAAGCCGGTGACGGTGAAGCCCATGAAGCCATTGATATCTCCAATAACCAGATCGGGGTTGTTTTGTATAACGGCAGTCTCATAAATTTTCCTTCCGGGCCTCGAAGACAATAGCGCAATAGAGCTTTCTTTATCCGGGGCAGTTAAGCTGCTCCAGAAATTTCTTATTACCTCAAAGGAATCTTCTTTTGGGACATTATCGTCATCCAAAAGCCAGACAAAGTCACACGACTTTTCATCATAAAATTCCCTTAAACCCCTTGCGTAGCCCCCTGCGGATCCGGTATTTTCATTCAGATATAGTACCTTCAACCTGGAAACGTTATTTTTTTCTAAACTTATAAGCTGGCTTCTGCTTTCGTCTTCAGAGTTATTGTCTACAACTATGATTTTTTGAACATTGATCCTGAAAAGGCCGTCAATTACCTGCTTTAGAAGATTAAACCGGTTATTATAAGTTACTATTACCGCACAAACATTCATGTTCTGTCTTAGCTGCTGTTGTTAGGGTTTATTATTTAGCTTACCGGAAACCATTTCCCTGTCTTTCCGGTAAAATCACCGGCATCGACTCTCTTTATTCCGAAGGTCTAAATTTACGGAAAAATTTTATATATAATTTTATTTAAACGTTATGATATTCCGGCTTTTGGGAGCACTACAGGCCATAATTGAAGATTTTTTATAGCATAAAATTAACTATATTTGTGTTTCAAAGATCCGAAAAGCCGATATCCTATAATGCCTTTGCGGCAGGATAAGGGACGGTCAGGATTGGAAGTAATGAAATTCAAGGAAACAAAGCAGGTTCTGTTAAATGGGAATTGTAATACGTCAGAGCGCTAAAACATTAATAGTAACGTATCTGGGATTTTTAATTGGGTACGTCAATACTCTCATTTTTTACCCGCTTGCACTTTCAGTTGAGCAGATCGGCCTGCAGAGAATACTGCTCGATGTTACAGGTTTTTTTGCCACCTTTGCAGCCCTGGGGGCAACTCATATCCCTGTCAGGTACTTCCCTTATTTCAAGGACCCCAAAAAAGAACACAACGGTTTTCTTTTTTTTCTATTCTGCCTGAGTTTTGTGGGATATATAGTTTTTGTGGCGCTGTTTTTTATCTTCAAGGATACACTTATCGGGATATATTCCCGTAATGCCGCCCAGCTGACTGAGTATTTTTATTATCTCATCCCTTTTACATTTATTCAGCTCTGCCTGTTTATTCTTGAGGTATATATGCTGGTTCAGCTAAAACCGGTGGTGCCCCGGTTCATCCGGGAGATTGTTATCAGGGGTTTGCTGACTCTTGGCGTACTTGGAATTTTATATCACATGATAACGTTTCATGTATTCATAAATTTCATCTTTGTAGTTTACGTAATAGCACTGCTGTTGCTTGTCATATATGTCTATTCCAGGGGGGTCCTGTTTCTCCGCCCGAACTTTTCGGTATTTAAGAACCCTATGCTAAAAAGTATGCTGGTCTTCGGCGGCTTTGTGCTCCTTGGAAATACAAGCGATATAATAATAAGAAATATTGACAGCCTGATGCTGGGGTCATATTCAGGCCTTAAGAGCACAGGAATCTACACCATTGCTCTTTATATAGCGCTTGTGCTTGAAATTCCCAGAAGATCCATGTCGCAGGTGGTTATACCTCTGGTTGCTGAGGCTACAAAGAATGGCGACATGAAAAAAATTGCGGAAATATACAAGAAGTCATCAATTAACCAGATGATTATTGGCGGACTTGTCTTTCTGGTAATCTGGTGCAATATTGACAATATTTTCAAATTTATACCCAACGGAAGTGTCTTTATTGCGGGTAAATATGTGGTCTTTTATTTGGGAATAGGAAAACTGTTCGATATGGCTATGGGTATAAATGCCGAAATTATGACTACATCGAAATATTACAAGTACGACATTTTCTTCTATGCGTTCTTAAGTTTACTGGCAATTGGAACTAATATGCTGCTGATCCCAATTTGGGGAATCCTGGGAGCCGCAATGGCAAGCGCCATCTCAATAATAATTTATAATCTGGTCAGGTTTGCTTTTATTTGGCGCATTTACAGGATGCAGCCCTTTTCAAAGCAGACCGTTAAAGTACTGCTGATTAGCTTGGTTGTACTTATTTTTAACTATATGTTCCCCCACGTGTCTGGACATTTTGTCTGGGACGTTGCAATAAGAGGATTTTTTATTGCTGTCCTTTTTTCTCTGCTGGTTCTGCTTTCCAGGGCTTCAGAAGATATTAATGCCGTACTCTCAAGAACAATAAGAAGATTTCTGGAAAAGGTTCAGTAGGAATTTTTTCGAAATGTGCTTTTATTGTTTATAAGAGGAAAGTAAATATTATAAATAAAAAACGGGCGTTCAGAACACTGAACGCCCGTTTTTTTTAAATCACTGTATTACCGCTCTAAAGGCCTCTGCCTCGGGCGGCAGAGCTTTTGGGAATTACTCCTGAACTGCCTCTTTTCTTCTTTTTGAAGTTATCAGGCTGAATATAAATACAATCACAATTAAGGAACTGAGCGTAAGAGCCAGGTATTTGCTTATTACAAAGCTTACAGGCTCAAATTTGAACTCTATTTTGTGCTCGCCTTTTGGTACCACAATTCCGCGGAATGCATGATTTACACGGTAAATCTTTGTTTCCTGGCCGTCAATTAAGGCCTTCCACCCCTTCGGATAATAGGTGTCGCCTAGGAACAGAAGGTTGTTTCCGGTTGCCTTTGCCTGAATTGAAATAAGTTCATCTTTGTACTGGTTTATCTTTACATATGCCTGCGTCGTGTCGGGCCTGTCCACACTGATGCCGCCTTCTTCTAAAAACGCCAGTTCCTTCGGATCAAACGCATTGTTCTTTATCAGATTCAGTATCTGTATGGCCGGCTTAACCTGTACGTTGCTTACGAAATACGCCCTCGGAAGCGCCCTGTCGTACCTGTAGACAACATCCTTTTCGCCTTTGGATACTTCTGTCAGATCTGTGAAATTTATCTGACGGTCGAAGACAACGTATTTTGTATTTAGCATCCTCCAGAGCGTCGGATTTGCAGGAGTCCCGACTACATCCATTATATCCTGATAGGCTCTCGGCTTGACACCTGAATAGCCGAAAAGATCCTGTACAAGGAAGTATGCATTAAAGTTGGCATCGTTCCCGACTGAACCAAGAGAACCGTCCTGCTTCAGATTAATTATACGGAAAGGCTCCTTGTCGTTCTGAGACTTAATGGCTGAAACATAGAACGGCTGCCTGAAGGCTTCCTCCATATTTGCCTGCTGAACATATTCTGCGCCGCGGTTGTCAATCCTCCACAGGTCAAAAACCGTAAATACTAATACTGCCAGCAGCACCACGTCACGGCTTATCTTCTGATTGACGTACGTTAATGCCAGGCCGAAGGTCAAAGCTGCAAGTGCAAGCACTATGTGTGTATCCGTAAGGAACATGTCAGCTGCATAGTCGGCAAGCTGCTTGAGGTACTGCGGATTTTTGCCCGACTCGGTTACCCTTGCTGTAAACCAGTCCCTGAGAACTCCGTTTAAGAGGAAAGAAAGAACAAGCAGTCCCGTAAACCCGAAAGCTGCAAATTTTACTATCTTCTCAGCCCTTAAGTCCTTCTCACTCCTCAGGCTAATGATCTTCCAAAGCCCGATGCCGGCTAAAAACGGGAAGCTCAGCTGCACAAGCACAAGTATCATGGAAGGTACCCTGAACTTGTCAAATGCCGGGAAGTAATAAAACATCAGATCGAAAATAGGGGAGAAGGTCTTCCCGAAGGATATAAAAAGCGCAATGCCCGAAAGAATTGTAAGGAACTGTACAAACGGGTCCTTCCAGCAGGTGAAAATGGCATAAAGCCCCAGTAAGAATACCAGGACTCCCATGTACATTGCAACATCCACAAATTCCATCTGCCCGAAGTATGTGTTGACCCTGTATTCCTGCTCATTTGTCAGCGGCCCCTGGTATGTTGAATTTCCAAACCCGTAGTAAGAAGGGATAAGAAAAGTCATTACTTCACCGGGAGAAAATGACCACTGTGTGTGGTAATCATAATAAGCCTGCCCTGAGGTCGGTTCACCCTTTGCTGCAGGACCCTGGTTCTCAACAACACTCTTGCCCCCACGCGTCGAATAAGGAGAATACTCGTAGATCTGTGTCAGGTTGTCGCTCTGAATGAGTATGGCAATCATTGCTGCTGCGGCAAAGACACCTAAGGACTTAAGGAGCTGTCGCTGGAGCTCGCGGTCTTTCTTTATGAGGGAACGGATAAAGTAATAGACAAAGTAGATCCCGACTGCAAAAAGTGTGTAGAAGATGATCTGTACGTGCCATCCCTGCACAAAAAGCTGAAGTGCGATGGTCAGGATTGCAAAGTCCAGGAGCCTGACCTTCTTCTGGAACTTCAGTAGCATCAGGAATATAAGGGGGTACATGCAAAGTGAGGTCAGCTTTGTTACGTGACCAATGAAAAGGAAGATGACAAGCCCCGTTGAAAATGAGGCCGCAATGGCTGTAAAGAGACTTATTAGAGTGTTCCTGGTCTTATACTTCATGAGGAAATAGCTCGTAAATGAGAGTATAATGAGGTAAAGGCTCCAGACAGCGTATTCAACAGAGAAGAGTTTTGCAAAAAGCCACTTCATGGCCGTAAAACCCACATAAATGAGGTTAAACCACTTAAATCCCACACCCAGTGAGTAGGCGGGCATACCGCAGAATATGTAAGGGTTCCAGAGCGTATAGCCCCCCTCGTGAGTCGTAACATAGGTCTGAAGGCTCTTGCTCGTTATTATGTCACCCGACTGCAGCGTCTTGCCCCCGAAATACATGGGAGAGAAGAATATGAGGAACAGTATCAGAAGTATTGCAAGTGAGAGCGGGGTCTGGTATTTCCCCGGTATTATCTTATCAATTGTAAATCCTTCAGTTCTGGTTTCCCTGGCTGCCTTGCCAGCCGTACCGATTGTTCTTTTTGTAGTTTTAGACATTTTTTCTTAGCTCCGGTTTTCTTGCAATAAAATTGATTCCCGCTCCGACTTTGTTATTAGCCGTATAATCCATATACATCATTAAGAGCGTGAAAGGGAAAGTGAAAGTGTAATATAGAGGCAGTAGTATAAAAAGCAGTTTTGATTTGTTAAGCATCTGCATCGGGTACTTGATCCCAAGGCGCCATGCCCTGTCACCCCAGGTGCCGTATGTGTACTTCGACTGGTAGAGTTCAAATCCCAGCGGCTCAAGCTTGCCTCTTAGATCCTCAACCGAATAGCCTATCCTTGCATGCTCTCCGATGAAGCTTTCCTCCTCTTCCTCGTGCACGTCACTGCCTCCATAAATCGAGGGGGTGTTGATCATTAAATATCCGCCTGGACGAAGCGCCCTGTGAAAATTCTCGAAAACTTTCACGTCTTCAACAATGTGCTCCATTACGTCAACGGAAAGTATAAGATCAAAGCCTGCTTCGTGGCTGATCTGAGTCAGGTCCTCAACGCCAAAAGATACATTATTTAAGTTCTGGCTCCTGAAAAATTCCCTGCAGTCTTCTATCCATTCTTCTTTTACGTCAATGGCGTAAATATTATTGGGCGCCAGATTCTTAGCCATAAAGTAAGCGTACTGGCCGTATCCTGTTCCCGCATCATATATGCTTATCTGCCTTTTTCCAAATTCTTTTCTTAGTTTCTTAAGCTCCCGCCTTACATACCAGGAACGCAGAAACATTACGTCTAGCATCTTATAAAACCAGATGCGTAAAAAGGGAAATCTCTTTATCCACCTGGCGAAAATGTTTTTTATTGGGTCATAATGCATAAGGTTGTCAATCGCTGAAATTTGATGTTTCTGAATATGCTTTTATAATTAGCCTGTTTTGGTCAAGAACTCTTCTGGTCACAAACTGCTCTGGTGCTGAACAATTTTATCTTTTATTTTCCCGCAAGCTCCAGCACTCCTTCGGCAAATTTCCTCCAGGAATACTTGTCAACTTCGCCTTCAATATTCTTCTGAAATTCGGCTTCTTTTTCTTCGGCGTAAAATTTCATTATAGCCTCAGCCATTTTGGCCGGGTCCTCTTTCTCCACTATGTAGCCCGTCTTGGCCTCAAGCACCACCTCTTCAAGACCTCCCACGTTTGTTGCAATTACCGGTTTGCGGAAATTCATAGCTATCTGTACAATCCCGCTCTGAGTGGCGCTCCTGTAGGGAAGAATTACTGCGTCTGAAGCGCAAAAATAATATTTGACTTCAGAGGTGGGAATAAAATCTGTAAAAAGATAAAGCGAGTCTTTAATGCCCAGCTTTTCAATCAAACTTTTGTACTTGTCCTCGTTTGAGTAAAATTCACCTGCAACCATCAGTTTTACATTAAGCCTGCCTTTTAACATGGCAAGGGATTCCATCAGTATGTCGAGCCCCTTATAATCCCTTATAAAACCGAAGAAGAGTATAAGTTTCTCGTCTTTAAGACGAAGGTGACTCCTGGCTTCACTTTTTGTAACCGGAAGACCGAAGTTGGAATAAACGGGGTGGGGAAGAACCTTGTTTCTGGCATTTGGGAAAAGACTCAGGAGATCTTCCTGCACTTTTTTAGACAGCAGGACAAAATAGTCGGCGCTGGAGAAGAAGTACTTTGTAAAGGCCCTGTCGCCCGGGCGCCCTTCGTGCGGAATCACGTTGTCGCAGATTACCAGCACCTTCGTCCGTCCGTTCTTCTTTGCAATTTTCGAGATGGTCCCGAAGCAGGGACCGAAAAAAGGCATCCAATACTTGAATATCAACAGGTCGGGCGCATTTTTCTTTATCTTTTCTCCAACGCTGATCCAGTTGAGAGGGTTGACTGAATCTACCAGGACCTCAGTCGGTATGGCTTCCACGGTTTCTCCCGATTCGGTCTGCGACTTTCCCGGGAACAGTATGGAAGGATATTGCCTCTTAAAGGTAATTACATTGACGTCATTGTTTTTTGAAAGCTCATTATAAAGCAATCCGTTAAAATGAGCAATCCCCCCGCGCAGTGGATAAGCAGTTGATAGAATTGTTATTTTCATCGGGGAAGAAGTTTTGTGACTGAATTAAATACCCTGTCGACTGTTATATAATTCATGCACTGGTACTCTGGATTAGTACAGACGGCGCTGTAGAAACACTGGCATTCCTTCTCGGGTTCTATTATTTCTCCAAGCCCGAAGAGCTCAAACTCATGGCGATTAAAAATATTATTGAACAGAACAATCTTTTTCCTGAGCCCGAGCGTTATATGCATTGCCATCGTTACGCCTGTAACCACAAGCTGGCACTGGTCGACAAGGTTAATAAATTTTTCAAGCTGGAAGTGCCCGAAATACCTGCCTCCGGTTGCTTCGGCAAACATTCTGTTTTTTGCGTCTTCCTGCTCGCCTCCTAAGAACACCACCTGATAACCCTTTTTGATGAGCCTTTTTGAGAGCTCTATCCAGTTCTCATCCGGCCATAGGCGCGAGGTCCACCTGCCGCCGCATCCGGTATTAAGCCCGATAACAGGTTTAGCCTTCTCAAGGTCCCAGTCCCCGGCATACTGGCTGAAATTGGAAAGCACATATTTTTCACCTTTATAGCTGAAGCCGCAGATCTCAAAGATTTCTTCAAGATAATTCCTGGTGTTTGCCTTGTTTATGTCGTCAAAAACCCCGGTCATATACTTGGCTTCGGCATCCTTGTCGGCAGGATATGGGACTCCGTCTTTTAATACGTAGCCTTTTTTTACCTGCCCATTAAGAATTTCCATGAGCGCGCAGGCTTCTTTGTCCTTATCCAGGTTTACTATGTAGTCAAATTCCAGAGCCCGAAGAAACGTTGCGCCTTCGGCGTTAAACTTAACTATTGTATCCACTTCCTTTGGTACAACCGAAGGGGTATATGTAAGCCAGTATACTTTTGCCTCCGGATACTTTTCCTTCAACGGAGAAAGAATCGGAGTAGTGCGTATAACGTCACCTACGGCACCCAGCTTTATAATTAACACTTTCCCTTTGGTGGCCTCATAGTAAGGGCAGTCGCTTCCATCAGCCTCCACGCAGTGTACGCCGTGGAGCTTGTGGGGTTTGCAGGGAATGTCACCCCTGAAGAAGCGGCAGTTTATTTTTAAGTCCGATATCTTCAAATTAATTATAAGTTAAATTTGTAAATAATGGCTTTTCGGCAAAAGCCGTTTAATTTCTCATAAGAAAGCCGGTTTTTCAGCGGGCTGCTGAATGCCCGGCTTAGTATGAATTTTGCTTAATTTTTCAGCTCTTGTCCTTTATTGAATACTCTTTGTCGTTCTGCATTGAGTGAACCATCATCTCACCTAAAAGCCCTACAGAGAAGAACTGAACACCCACAATTATAAGGAGCATGCCGAAGAACAGAAGAGGCCTGTTGCTCAGGCTGCGGCCCAGCATCCATTCTATGGAAAGATAACCGTTAACCACAAAACCTATTAAGAAGGCAATTGCACCTAAAAATCCGAAGAGATGCATCGGACGCTTTATATAGCGCGTTGTAAATATTACGGTCATCAGGTCAATAAAACCCTTGAAAAAACGTGAGATTCCAAACTTTGTCGACCCGTAACGGCGCGGATGATGCTTAACCGGAATTTCTGAAATAGTGAAACCCTGCCAGTCTGCCAGTACAGGCATGTATCTGTGCAGCTCACCGTAAACATTCAGGTTCTTTACAACTTCACGCCTGTAAGCCTTAAGGCCGCAGTTAAAGTCGTGTATCTTTATTCCGCTCATAAGCCCCGTTACATAATTGAAGAACTTGGATGAGTGGCGCTTGATAAAGGGATCAAAACGCTGCTTTTTCCACCCTGAAACAAGGTCGTAACCTTCTTCAAGCTTCTGCAATAAATTTACTATCTCGCTCGGATCATCCTGCAGGTCGGCATCCATTGTAATTACAACGTCACCTGTAACCTGCTTGAATCCCATCTGAAGAGCTGCCGATTTGCCGTAATTCTTACGGAAGCTTATATACTTAAATTTGGGGTCAACCCTTGAAATTTCTTTCAGAACTGACAGAGACTTGTCTGTTGAACCGTCGTCTACAAAAACGACTTCGTACTCTGCCAAAATCAGCCTCATCGCTTTTTTGATCTCGTTGGCCAGGGGCCTTAAAGACTCTTCCTCGTTGTAAAGCGGCACAACTATTGAAATTTTCTTAAAGCTCGTCTTCTTCGGGCTTGCTTCGGCTGGTGTTGCAGTCGGACGGTTGTAGCTGCTGCTGTAATGTTTTCCCCTGTACCTGCTGTAATGAGGTTTGTTGGGGCTTTTAGGAGGCACTATCTTTGCCTGCCCTCTCTGTGGCTGCTGCTTTCCCTGCTGCTGCTGAGGCTCAGATTTTCTGGCCTGCTGCTCCGGCCTCGGCTGCCTTTCAGACTGCTTGTCTGATTCCTGCCTGGGCTGTCTTTCTGTCTCGTGCCGGGGCTGCCTTTCAGACTGTCTGTCTGTCTGCTTCTCAGATTGCTTTTCAGCCTGGGGATTTTGCTGCCTGGGCTGTCTTTCCTGATGGGAGCCCTGCGGCTTATTCTGCTTTTCCCCCTGATTATCCTGTGGATTGGGGGCGTCATTTCCATCGTTAATACGTTTCTCGTCCAATTAAAAATCCGATTTTGTAAAAAAATACCCATAAAATTAAACTAATAAATGACTAAAATCAATTTAACTTTTCCGGGTGGAATTTAATTTCAGACTATGGCTTATATCCCTTTAAGCTTAAATGATTTTTCCCCCTTAATGGCCCGTAAAGAGGCAGTAAGGCACAAAAATTACCCCTAAAAGAAAAGTTGATAATAGAACGTAAGCTGAATACATTAAATTATCCACATATGCGTTGTGCGGGAACAAACTTATAAAGTGTCTTAAGGAACAGGAGTGGATTTTAATGCCGGACGATTTTGCTGAATACATCGGAAACCTTCTCTTGAAATGCGAAAAGGATAACTTTACGGAAAACTACGGCAATCCTGAAGTCTCAATTGTTTCCGGCGGAAAAGATATATATATAGTAAGCGACCTGCATATTACCCAGACCAGAAATAACGGGAAAAACCTCCCCCCTTCGGATACCCCTAAGGACGATGCATTTACAAACTTTATGAAGTATTTAACCCGCAGAACTGCCTCCGGCAGGGGAATACTCATAATAAACGGCGATTTTATTGATTTCCTCCGCATTACAGGGCTGCCTCAGACAGATACGGATTTTCAGGAATGGAATCATATCTTAAGCAAAATAGGAATCAGTAAACCGGTAGAATATCTCAAATCCTCTATATCAAAAAAAGAACTCAAATACGGGCTTAATACGGACGACTTTAAGTCCGTCTGGAAGCTCCACATTGTTGCAAAAGAGCATTTCAGAATCTTCAGTTCCCTTATGCAGTGGATCGAAAAGGGGAATAAACTCATAATTGTTAAGGGGAATCACGACCTTGAGTTCTACTGGTCTGCCGTAAGAAACTATATGCGGCTGGCTCTTGCTGAGCAGGTTTCCGGCAATGGCAGCCTGGAAAATGTCCTGAAAAATAAGATCTTCCCGAACCTTCTGTTTGTGGATGATTCGCTCATAATTGACAATAAATATTATATAGAGCACGGGCATAAGTACGACAAGTATTGCCATTCCATAGGGGGACCCCTCCTGAAGAACAAAAAAGAGATAAATATGCCTTTTGGCTCTTTCTTTAACCGCTATCTCCTTAACCACATTGAGCTGGCTTACCCGCCTTTTAAGAATGTGCGCTTAAAAAGGAGCATACTCCCTCTACTTGTTGAAAAGAGGTTCTTTGTAGGTATAAGAAAACTCTTTGAGAACATACCCCCGCTGTTTCTCGTTATCCCTATGCGCTACTACCGCTATCTCTTCGGACGCGTGCTCATGATAGTCCTTACTGTGTTTCTTCCTCTGCTTTATGCAATGGATAAGTTCTGGAATATAATTGAACCCCTGACTCTAAGGCTGGATGCTGAAAATGAAAGCCCCTCCTCAAGACAAAACCTCCTTAAAATGCCGGGACAGAGCATGCTGGAGAATCTCGGGCTTTTCCTGGTCTCGTTTATTATGAGCAGGGCTTCTTCTTACATTCAGCTTGAAGAACCCAATAGCCTTTACCAGTATGCCCGCAGGAAGTTTTCTGAAAACACGCGCTACCGCCTTATAACCTTTGGCCACACGCATAATCCTGAAGCCTTCAACCTAAATAATCAGTGGTTTGTAAATACCGGAAGCTGGATTCCTACTGTGGAGCTCTTTGCCTCTGAAAAAAAGAAGGATAATGCATGTACATTTATGCACCTCTACAGAGGAAGCCGCGAGGGAAAAGAAGCCGGCTTTCTTCAGCAATGGAATAACGACACGGAACAGCCGGTCCTCCTTGCTGCCCTTGGCGGGGAACTGTCCGAAAACGAAACGGGAAACAGGGAGCTCAGAATTCAGAGGCATGAATAAGATAATATGGGGCTTTTCGTGAAGTCCTTTAGAAAATACTCATTTCCGCGATTTGATAAATTTTATTATTCTTTCTGCATGATATCTCGATGACTCGATATTCCAGCGGCTCGTGTTCATTCCTCCGCATACACACCCGGCTAAAAAAAGGCCTTCCTTGTTCGTCTGAAAAGTCTCCCCGTCGTAGTAAGGCTCCCTGAGTTCATCATGGGATATTTTAACCCCCGCCTTTTTTAACAGTGTGTAGTCGGGCTGGTAGCCTGTCATTGCAAGCACAAAGTCATTCTTAATTGAAAATTCACCCTCCGGCGTGCAGAGGTCCACCTCATCTTCCCGTATCTCCTTAATGGTGGAATTAAAATAAGCATTAATAGAGCCCTCTTTTATGCGGTTGTCAATATCCGGCCTCACCCAGTACTTCACCCCCGGGTCGAGTTCACCTCCGGCTATTACCATCGTTACATGGGCACCCCGGCGGAAGGTTTCCAGCGCGGCATCTACAGCAGAGTTCCCGCCTCCAACAATGACCAGCTCCTGAGCGGCATAAGGGTGGGGCTCGTCATAGTAATGTCTGACTTTCTTAAGACTTTCACCCGGTATGTTCATAAGGTTCGGTACACCGTAGAATCCGGTGGCAATAACGACGTTGTTTGCCGTATAGATACCTTTTTCGGATTTGACCAGATATCCGTAATCCAGGTCCTTTATGTCCAGTACCCTCTCATAAGTCTTTACGCTAAGGTTCCAGGAGAATGTTACTCTTCTGTAATATTCAAGTGCCTCAGAGCGCGTCGGTTTGTAGCCGTGGGAGATAAAAGGGACGCCGCCAATTTCCAGGCGCTCACTGGTGGAGAAAAATGTCATGTTTACCGGGTAGTGATAAAGTGAGTTTACAAGGCACCCGGCTTCTATTATTAAATAACTTAATCCTTCTCTTGCTGCTTCAATTCCGCAGGCAAGACCGATCGGGCCTGCACCTATTATAATTATATCATATGTATGGGGCATATTCATCCTTTAATAATCGGCTGTTTATCAGCTCACCAGATTGTCTATTAATTCATTATACAAAAATTTATAAAAGGGACCAAAAAGTAACTGAAATTTTGAGCCCTCAGGTACCTAAGAGATTACTAAAGCCGAAAGCCCTGATTTTACCGGCCCCTTCTCCTGGATTTTATCATTGACGATTTGGAAAAATATCCATAACTATGTCTATAGAAAGAGGAGCGGCGATGATCACTTTTACATACCCATTGATTCCAAAACTTATTTACCGTTACGCAAACATTCCGGTAACATTTGTTCTGCTGATGTATCTCTTCATCTCCGTAATGGCTTTGAGAATCAGTTCATTTAGTATCATTCCTGCTGCTATTAATGTTCTGCTGATTTATTTTGTTAACCGTTATTATTTCAGGCTCTATAAGCTTTTTCCCTATAAGATTCAGGTGGATGACCAGAAAATGATCTGTTCGGATTTTCCCTTCAGCCGCAAGATCATCCAGATCAAATTTGAGGATATTGAAAAAGTAACAGGAAGCATATTTAATGAAATCAAAAACAGGCCTATTCATATCTACGACGGCAGACAGAATATTACGATAGCTTTTTCTCTGCATCTGAAAAGGATAAATGACCTTTTAACTATAATCTTAAGTAAAATCAGAAAAGAAAAAAGCGATGAACTGCTCTTTAAGCTGAGACAGCATAATACCGGAATGAAAAGCGAGGGGAGTAATCCTTAAAAAAAGGCCCTGAAGACTTTCCATAATCTTCAGAGCCTTATAAAAGTGCTTCTTAAAACCTTTGTCTACTCTACAAACTGTCTGGCATAGTATTTAGCCGTAAGCTTTTCTCCCGTTGCCTTTTCAATCATATCGTTCCAGTAGTATTTTCTTCCTGCCTCAAAAACATTTTTCTTAAGATAATCCCCGACCTCTTTTTTATTGAAGAAGCTCTGCTCTTTGGGGTTCGCTGCATTTAATACCTTGCCCGTTATGTGGAAATACAGCTGTGAGGCAAGGAGCTCACCTAACATATAATTGTGGTAATAGCACGGGTAGCTCGAGATGTGGATCTTTGACGCCCAGTCGGGTTCATTCCTGCCTTCGGGCCTTTTAAGCCCCTGGTACTTCTCAACCAGATCCCACCAGAGCTTGTTCAGGTCCTGATCGGGGTTCTCATACATGCTTTTTTCAAAACGGTAGACCACCTGCACCCAGCGGCTGAATACCAGCTGCTCAAGCCTTAAGGATTTGAAGCCCGCATCTCCGATCTTAGTCTTTTCTGCATCTGAAATACCCAGGGCATCCTGCATCCATTTGGGGTTTGAGGCAAAGCGCCCGAACATCATTGCAATTGCCTCTGTTGTAAATGTGTGCGCGGGCTCTCTTAACTGCCAGGGGAGGCTGTGGTCTGTAAATTTGTCATAAACCGCGTGCCCGAATTCGTGAAGCGAAGTGTTCATCCAGTTGTAGTTCGGTTTAACGTTCATTACAACCCTTACGTCATCATCGCGGTCTATCGATGTGCAGTAGGCATGCTGGTACTTTCCTTCCTTTTCATAAAGGTCGCTTTTTTCCGCCAGGTCACTCATCGGAAGCCCGATGCCCTGATAGTAGGATTTTGTTATATCAACAATATTCTTGTCTTTATAGTACTTATCCAGGTCAACCTCATATATTTTCGGGGCTTCCTGGAAGAACCTGTTCTGGTAGTGCCACGGCATTAGTTCACCCGGTGCAACATTATACCTTTTTGCAAGAACCCCGTCCATTTCACCTTTAAGCTTCATGAAAGAGTCGCGTGTCAGGTTGTCCAGCTCGTCAAAAAGCTTCTCAATTTCCTGCGGATCCTGTTCGCTGAGCTTCAGGCTCATTTCATGATAATTCTTAAAGCCGAGCTCACGGGCCGATTCATTTCTCATTTTGGCAAGCTTTATGACGTCACTGGCAACAACTCTCCCGATTGCCTTGCTGCCCAGCCATGCGGCTTTAAGTTCCCTGGAGTCGGTTGAATTCTTAAGTATCTCTTCAATCTCGTTATCTGTCAGTTTTTTGCCTCCTACCTCGGCGCGGAAGGTGGAAAATTTGTTCTCCACGTCTGTCCTGAGCTTTATGATCTCTTCAAGTTTTTTCGTATCCACCTGGTTTTCCAGATAAGCGTTATAAAGAGTTTCAAGCTCGCGCTTTAACGTGGGGTCTGTTATAAGCCCCGATTCCTTGAACTTCTTTATCTTCTCAAAGTCCTCCTTGCTCGTGTAAACCATACTTCTTTTAATTTCAAGCTCGGCAGACTTGTCGTAATCTTCCTTCTTGCCTGAAATGGTGGCGTTAAAATATGCCAGGTTTGCATCCCTCGAAAGAGGAATGACCTTGGCCTCGTAATCTTTTACGAATTTTTGAAAGTCCTTTTCCATTTGATCCTTATTTGTACTTGCACAGTTAAATAAAGTTATGGAAAACAGGAGAATAAAAAAAGCATGAAAGGCGGGATGAAACTTTCTTTTTAGCATTTGTCACCCTTTGTTTTATTGGAGAAAAGTGTTGCCCTAAAGTTAAACAGTTTGTAATGATTCTTCAAGAAGGTTTATATGAACGGACTGAGAAATAAATGATTGGACCAAAACGGTCCTGGAATTTCAGGTTTCATAGTATTGTAACATTTAAGAATACTTCTAAATCAAAGTCTCCTTGTTAATAAGCTTATATTTCTTGTTCGACTGCAGGGCCAGGAATCCCTGCTGCTCCAGGCCTTTTAAGGTCTTTTGAACGGTTGTCAGGCCTACACTGGAATATTCTGCAATTTCACGTAAGGGATTTTCTTCCAATCTGGGATTACAAAGAAGAGTAAAAATCAGCTGCAAACCAGCAGGCTGAAAGACTCTTCCAGGTCTTTGTACCCTTTCTGGTTCTTTCAGGCGCCTGCCCTGAATGTCTATATATAAGGGAGGCAATTTTATGAAAGCGCTACCTGCAGTATCCATAAAATTTATATCCAGACCTCTGAGTACTTCCGCCATTTCAGGATTTACATACCTGACAACCAGGAGAAACAGATTATGGTTTAAGTTAAGCTGCGACTTTAACAGTCCGATAGTACTTCTGCTGATATTCTGCTTTACTTCAGCATTAAATATTAGATTGTAATCTTCAACTTTTAAGAGCAGCTGAAAATCATTCCCCTGCAGCAATGTCAAGGGCCATCAAAACCAGCCACCCAGGGCCATGAAAACCTGCCACCTGTT
>JAAXKN010000023.1 GCA_025612375.1 Ignavibacteria bacterium | reverse complement strand
TATTAAAACAGGTTCAACTCACTTTTAAACATAACTTCTCGGGCTACAAATGTTTCGTCCTCCGCGGAGGACTTAGTAACTGCGTAATTCTACATGCTCACATTTCATTTTAGCCTTGGCCTGAAAGGGCTATCTATTGTTAAATGAAGTCATCAGATATACCTTGTCCGAAGGGGTTGTCCTGCCATCGGCACTTTCAAGCGTCACGATGTAGGAATCTATTTTACCTTGAGCTTCATTGGGAATGGAGAATGGGAAATACTCAACTTCCCTAATAGTCCTGAATGTGCCCAGCGAATAGTAGCGGTCCTTGCTCTTAAGCCAGAGCTGATAGACACTGCTGTCTTTAAGAGGCGGCATGTTATAAAACTGGATTACTCCCTCGTTTCCGTTCTGAAGAATGGAAAGCTTTCCGAAGCCGCCTGAATTCCCGTCCGCACCGTCAAGATTTATTGTCCTTAAGTCCTTTGCGCTTAAGACGGCAAGCACCTTCTGGTTTCTGTCCAGGCGCAGCATCTCGCTGTTTAAGGCATTAACCTGTCCGGAAAGGGATGCAATCTGTTCTTTGCCCTGACGGATCTGGCGGTTCATTGCGAAGTAAATTATTCCTCCTGCTACAAGGACGAATGCCAGAATTGCAGAAAGGATCATGAGGTTCTTAAAAGAGCGTTCAGACTTTTCTTCCTCTTCATAGTCAGGCTCTTCCTTAACCCATTTTTGCCTGATGGGTTCTGCCTGCACAGGCTCAGTTACTTCAGCGTCCTCTTTTACGGGTGCCGCCTGGAATGTATCCATGCTCCTGTAGCCTGTTACGCGCGGGACTTCCGGGGTTTCACTTTCAAAATCAATTTTATCCGGATCTGCATAAGGAGCTTCAGCTGCGGCAGAATTATTCAGCGGGCGGTTTCTACTATCCAAAGGCTCTGTCTGAATGACAGGAGTTTCAACGGTCATTCTGCCGGTTGTCTTAAGAGCGGGCTTTTCTTCGGGCTGTTCATAAACTTTTTCGGCAAACACGTTTTCATTTAAGGGCTGGACTTCCCCCTGTGTGAGGTCTTTTACCATCTGTCTTTTCTTTTCCCTCAGTTCCTCACGCATGCGGTAGAGTCTTTTTGCAACCTTATCCTTTACATGGGGCTGCGGTGTCTCAAGTTCAAGGATTGCGGGTAAAAGCGCCACAACGTTCTGCAGTTCCCCAAGCTCATTTTCAGGCACCTTCCGGCCCGCATTAAGGTATTCAATGAAATCCAGGCATTCCCCTTTATCGAGGCAGCCTGCGCTGAAGGCGTATATCATTTCGCGGAATTTCTGTTCGCTCAAATTGCTCATATCTTCCTATCCTTTTATCAGGTTATCTTTAAGATTGCTAAGAGCGATCTGTATTTTACTTTTAACGGTAGGAAGAGGTATGTTCAGCTTTCCGGCAATTGCAGCCTGCGAGTACCCTTCATAAAAAGCCAGGTAAATGACATATTTCTGTGCGTCGGTAAGCTTATTCAGCGCCAGTTCAACGTTGCTCTTAACATTAAGCGCCGATTCCAGGTCGAGCTGATCTATACCTTTGGAAAGGTGGGGGATAATAAATGTATTTTCATATTCCTCTGTGTATTCATCCGCCACGGCATTCCGGGTTTTTCTCCTGCGCAGAAAGTCCACGGCCTTATTTCTTGAAAGGAGGATAAGCCAGGCGTACACGTTCCCGGTAGAAAAGTCGAAATGGTCGATTTTTCTCCATATAACAGCAAAAACCTCTGTCAGCACCTCCTCAGCCAGAGTTTCCTCAGCAACTATTCTTTTAATTACGGTAAACAGGAGGGGTGAGTACCGGTCGTATAAGGTTTCAAGTGCCCGGGAATCGTATGCCGAGATTTTCCGGAACAGTTCCAGATCGGTTAGTATTGAATAGGTTTTCAATTTAACTCTTTTGTTTTTGCATTAAGTTATTTTACAAAACTAAAATAATATGGCTAAAAAATCAATTCCGCCCTGAAGGCCTCAATTTAATAACTTTATTGATAAAAAGAAAAAGCAAAGTTAAATTGTCTTTCATTAATTTTTAAAGTAAGTTATTCCGGGATGCGGCTTTATGAGAAACCGGATACATTAATAAATATATGGAGTCTAAATGAAAAGGCATCTTTTACCTACACTGGCAGCTATAAGCTTCCTCCTGCTTTTCACATTTGCGGCCAAGCAGCCCGCGCCGACAATCTCCCTCGTCCCGGAGCATCCGAAAGCGGGAGAGGAAGTAGTAATTAAATACAACCCCGAAGGAACTAGCCTTCAGGAAGCAGATAAAATTGAGATGACTGCTTACCTCTACAGTGTGGACCTTGATGAGGCAAAGGGCGTGGAAATGAAAAAAGAAGGGGGCGTGTTTACAGGTGTGATTAAGACCTCGCCAAAAACACGGGGTATAATATTTAAATTTAAGAATGGCGAGGCCACGGATAACAATAAAGGGCAGGGATTTGTAGTTAACCTCTGCGACGCCGAGGGAAAAGAGCTTCCCGGAACAATGGCCGGCCTTGCTGCGGCAAAAGGCACCTGGGGACCCCGCTACCTCGAAATGGAACGCGACCGCGAAGGCGCTCAGAAGCTTTTCCTGGAGGAGTTTAAGAAAAATCCGCAGGTTAAGACCGAATACCTGGACCAGTATTTTAAGGTGATTTTACCTTTAATGGGGGAAAAAGCCAACAGCATTATTGCAAAAGAGCTTAAGGCGGCAGAAAAAAAGCCGCAGAGTTCAGAAGAATACTTAAGCTTAATGGCTACATGGTACGCAAATCTGAAAAACGCATCTAAAGCCGCAGAATATAAAAAGAAGCTTCTGGAGAAATTCCCCTCGGGAAAATTTGCAGAGGATGAAAAATACGCTGAAATAAGCAAAACCGCAGACTTAAATAAAAAGCTTGAACTTTTAAGGGCTTTTGAAGCCTCTTTCCCCAAAAGCCAGTACACTTCCGACCTTTACGATGAAGTCATAAGGCAATACAAATCGCAAAAGAAGTACAGTGAGGCCTTTGAGCTTCTTAAGGCGCACTCCTCAAAGATGAGCTCGTACTCTTTTTATTCTATAGCAGGCCAGATGTTAAAAGAAGAAGCTGACCTTAAGCTTGCAAATGACATTGCAGCTATGGGCGTTGAACGCGGACGCCAGGAGCTTGGCCGTGCAGCTGAAGATAAACCGAATTACAGTTCAGAAAATGAATACAAGGAAGAACTGCAGTACTACCTGGGGCTGAACCTTTTCGGACGCGGCAGTGCCGAGAATAAGGCAGGGAAGAAAGATGACGCCATTACCTCTTTAGCAGAAGCCGTAAGCCTCCTGCAGAACAATGAAGTCTCAGCAAATGAGCTTTATGCAAGCCTCCTTATTGAAAAGGGGGAAAACGAAAAAGCACTCTCCCACCTGGAATCTTTGATTAAAACCGGCAACGGCACTCCTTTGCTTAAAGATTACATTAAAACGGCATACGAAAAGAAAAACGGCAGTGAGAACGGATTTACCGCATATATGGCGGAACTTGAGGCCGCGGCAAAACAGGGCATGATACAGAAACTTAAAAAAGAGATGATAAGCGATAAAGCCCCTGATTTTAAGCTGAAGGACCTCGAGGGCAAGGAAGTTAGCCTCTCTTCACTTAAAGGCAAAACCGTAATACTTGACTTCTGGGCAACATGGTGCGGCCCCTGCAGGGCTTCATTCCCCGGCATGAAGAAAGCCGTGGAGAAGTATGCATCAAATCCGGAGGTACGTTTTCTTTTCATAGATACGCGTGAGCGCGTGGAAGACAAAAAGAAAAACGCCGCTGATTTTCTTCAGAAAAACCAGTACCCATTCTACGTCTTGCTGGATAACGACAGCAAGGTTAATGAACTCTTTAAGGTTCCGGGTATTCCGACCAAATTCGTAATAGATAAAGACGGAATGGTGCGCTTCAAGGTTGTTGGCTTCGGAGGCAACACGGATCAGATGGTTGAAGAGATTGACGCCATGATCTCCATGGCGCAGTAAGAGGTTCCTTTTACCCTGCGTAATAGCTTGACACAGAGAGTGTTTTTGCTATTTTTATAGTTAGGTGACGTTTGGAGTGGGATTGTTCAAAGGGTTGCAGTGATGCAAATACTAAAGTGACGTTTGGTTTATGTAAAAGCAAAGATCATTAAGCCCACTCACCCTCTCAAGAGAGCCGGCTCTTTAATCTCTCTTGAGAGGTGCTCACCTTTGATGAGGTTTGTTCTCCGTAATGCAGGGAAGGAGGGATCTAAAAGGATGCTCAGAAGTATAAAGGAAATTGAGAAATACAGGATAATTGCTACAGATGGTGAAATTGGCGATGTATACGACTTTTACTTTGACGATGCAAAATGGACTATCCGCTACCTTGTAGTGGAGACCGGCGGATGGCTTTCCAAAAAACAGGTACTGATTTCCCCTTTTTCTGTTGCCAAAACCGACTGGAAAGAAAAAAAACTTGCACTTAACCTTACCAAAAAGCAGATCGAAAATAGCCCTGATGTTTCCACAGACGAACCTGTAAGCCGGCAGAACGAAATTGACCTGATGAAATATTATAACTGGCCCAGGTACTGGGACTGGGGTGAGGCCGGCCTGCCCTATACACCCGGAGCTGCAAGCTTTATGGCCTCGGGTCCCATATTAAACGAAGGGGCAATGGACGAGGCAAAAGACAATGAAACTCAGGCTTCGCAAAATGAAAAAAAAGGCGACCCTCACTTAAGAAGCAGCAGGGAAATTACGGGCTATAAGATCCAGGCCAGGGATAAAGAGACAGGCCACGTGGAGGATTTTATACTTGACGACGACACCTGGGTTATACGTTATATAGCAGTCGACACGGGCACGTGGCTTACAGGCGGCAAAAGATTCCTTGTAGCTCCTCACTGGATCGAAAAGGTGCAATGGGCTGAGTCTAAGGTCCATGTTGTCCTGAATAGTGAAGACATCAAAAGCAGCCCCCCATATGATCCATCCCAAACCCTGAACCGTGATTACGAAGAATTGCTGTATGAGCATTATGGTCTGCCTAAGTACTGGGTTTGACTGCCCTTTTAGATCCGTATTCAGCAATATTTATGTGTATTTGCTGCTTTAGTAAAAAAGCAGAGGTATTTGTTTTATTTATTCCATGAATTGTCTATTTGCAAAGGAGGAAGATATGTTTAGGAATATTGCTCTGGCAGTTTTGTTTATAGTTTCATTAAGCTTTTATTCTTATGCCCAGACGCAGTCTGAAGAGGTGACAAAAGCAGTTGCCGTACTGCATCCGACCCAAGGAGGCAATGTAAAAGGGGTAGTTACTTTTACAAAAGACGGCGACAACCTGAAAGTGGTTGCCGACCTGGAGGGGCTTACTGCAGGGCGCCACGGATTTCACATACACCAGTTCGGAGATGACAGCTCCCCGGACGGCAAATCGGCAGGCGATCACTTCAATCCCTCAAACCAGCGCCACGGGGGTCCGACCGACGTTCAGCACCACATGGGAGACATGGGTAACATTGAGGCACAGTCGGACGGGAAGGCACACCTTGAGATGACGCTTTCGGGCGTAAGCCTCACGGGTGCTAACTCAATTATCGGGCGCTCGGTTGTTGTGCATGAAAAAGAGGACGATATGATGTCTCAGCCCGCGGGTAATTCAGGAGCCAGGCTGGCTGTCGGCGTAATCGGCATTGCGCAGCCTTAAATTCCGGCTTGCAGCAAGTGTAAGTCCCGGGCGTGAAACCCAGGCAAATGAGATGGGTAATATGAACAAATCAGCAGGGAAAGAGAGAACATTATGAGGCATAATTATAAAGGATTATGGATAGGGCTTGGAGCCGTAATCATTTTTTCTTTTCTCATTCTGGGATACTACGGCGTGGAAATTTACCAGCAGGCTCCCCCAATACCTCAGCGGGTTGTAACATCAACCGGAAGGGTACTCTTTACAGGGCAGGACATAAAGGACGGGCAGAACGTCTGGCAGTCAATTGGAGGGCAGGAGCTCGGCACAGTCTGGGGGCACGGAAGCTACGTGGCACCCGACTGGACGGCAGACTGGCTGCACAGGGAAGCCATGTGGATGTTAAACAGCTACGCTATGAATTCAAACGGCACCACATACGACAAGCTGGACAACCCGAAGAAAGCCGCCCTTCAGGAGACGCTCAGGCAGGAGCTGAGGAAAAACACATATGATCCGAAGACGGGGGATTTAACAATTTCTGAAAACCGGGCCCATGCAATAAGCGACATAAGTGCGTATTATGCATCACTGTTCGGTAATGATCCGAAACTTGACGAGCTCAGGCGTGACTACGCCATAGCTGAAAACACAATCAAAGACCCCGAAAGACAGCGAAAAATGAATACATTTTTCTTCTGGGCTTCATGGGCATGCGTTACAAACCGCCCGGATCAGGATGTAAGCTATACAAACAACTGGCCTTCTGAACCGCTGGTAGGGAATCAGCCCACAGGGCAGGTAGTAATATGGTCTGTCATCAGCTTTGTGCTTCTTCTTGCCGGCATCGGGGCACTGGCGTGGTATTATGCAGTTCAGAGGAGAAAGACAGAAGAAGAGCATGTGATGCCTGAGTGGGATCCGCTATTGGCACTTAAGCCCACAGCCTCAATGAGGGCAACGCTTAAATACTTCTGGGTTGTTGCCGCCTTAATTGTTCTTCAGGTAATACTGGGAGTTGTAACAGCGCACTACGGCGTTGAAGGCAACGGGCTTTACGGCATACCTCTTGCAAAGTGGCTACCGTATTCTGTAACCAGAACATGGCACACACAGCTCGGCATTTTTTGGATTGCAACGGCATGGCTGGCTACGGGGCTTTTCATTGCACCTGCAGTCTCGGGCTATGAGCCAAAACTGCAGAGAGCGGGAGTAAATTTCCTTTTCATCTGTCTTCTTGTAATTGTGCTCGGTTCAATGGCAGGGCAGTGGATGGGAGTAATGCAGAGGCTGGGGCTTGAGGTTAATTTCTGGTTCGGCCATCAGGGCTATGAATATGTGGATCTTGGGCGCTTCTGGCAGCTTTTTCTCCTTATTGGGCTTTTCCTCTGGCTTTTTTTGATGGGGCGTGCAATGATGCCTGCCTTTAAGAGTCCTACAGAAAGCAAGCACCTTTTAGGCCTTTTCCTGATTGCAAGCATTGCAATTGCAATTTTCTATGCCTCTGGAATAATGTGGGGGCGTCAGACTAACCTTGCAATAGCCGAATACTGGAGGTGGTGGGTTGTACACCTCTGGGTGGAAGGGTTCTTTGAGGTATTTGCAACAGTAGCAATAGCGTTCCTTTTTACAAGGATGGGGCTTTTGAAGGTAGCCAGTGCAACCTCGGCCGTTTTGTTTTCCACCATCATATTCCTCTCGGGCGGAATTGTAGGAACATTCCATCACCTGTATTTTACAGGGACCCCGACTGCCGTAATGGCATTCGGCGCAACTTTCAGCGCACTTGAAGTAGTGCCCCTTGTTCTTATAGGTTTTGAAGGATATGAAAACCTGACATTAAGCCGTGCAAAGAAGTGGGTTCAGGCATACAAATGGCCGATTTACTGTTTTGTTGCCGTAGCGTTCTGGAATCTTGTAGGGGCAGGGCTGTTCGGATTTCTTATAAATCCCCCGGTAGCATTATACTACATGCAGGGGCTTCAGACCACACCCGTGCACGGCCATACGGCACTCTTCGGAGTTTACGGGATGCTGGGCATAGGTTTTATGCTCTTCTGCCTGAAAGGGCTTACGGTTCATTACGTCTGGAAGACAAAGGCCGTTGCATTTGCTTTCTGGGCAATTAACATAGGGCTTGCACTCATGGTACTTATCAGCATGCTTCCTTTAGGGCTCATACAGACCTGGGCAAGCGTTGAGCATGGAATGTGGTATGCCAGATCGGCAGATTTCACAAAAACTCCTCTTCTGGACACACTTAGATGGCTGAGGGTAATTGGTGACACAATTTTTGCCTTCGGCATACTGGCCCTGGGCTATTTTGTGCTGGGCCTTAAGACCGGCTGGTCGATAACAAAGGAAGTCGATGCCGTAGGAAAAGAATTTCCCGAAGGTGCGCCAAAAGGAACCGAGCCTGCATCGTTAAAGTAAAGATTTTATGAATTATCAGTGCTGAATTGCAGGGAGAATAGATGCCGGAGAAAAACGGGTATGATGCGGTTATTGTAGGCTCGGGGCCAAACGGCCTTGCCGCGGCAATTACACTCCTTAGGGCAAAAAAGCGCGTTCTGGTAATTGAGGCCAAAGAGACCATTGGCGGAGGGATGAGAACCGGGGAGCTAACGCTTCCCGGATTTCAGCACGACATCTGTTCAGCCATTCATCCACTTGGAATTGCATCCCCGTTTTTCAGAAGCCTCCCTTTAGCCCAGCACGGGCTTAAATGGATCTATGCCCCGGCAGCATTAAGCCATCCGCTGGACAACGGGCAGGCGGCGCTGCTTACGAATTCTGTAGTTGAGACGGCCAAAACACTCCGCGAGGACTCTGAAAGATACAGGCGTCTTATTGAGCCCCTCCTTTCAAGGTGGGAGCTCATACTTCCGGAGATCCTGGCGCCTTTTCACATCCCGAGGCATCCCTTGGCTCTTCTCAGGTTCGGGCTTTCAGCCATACAGTCTGCCGCCAAGTTCTCTAAGAGAAAATTTAACTCACCCCTTACAAGGGGCTTTTTTGCAGGGCTTGCCGCCCATTCAATAGTGCCCCTTGAGGAGCCAATTACGGCAGCCTTCGCCCTGGTGCTTGGGATACTGGGCCATTCGGCGGGCTGGCCCATGCCTGAAGGGGGCTCGCAAAGCATTGCGCTTGCGCTTCAATCCTATATAAAATCCCTCGGCGGGGAATTTCTTCTTAGTACAAAGATAAATAGTCTTGACGAGCTGCCGCATTCAGACATAGTTTTATTTGACCTTACCCCGAAACAGATACTTGCAATTGCAGGTGAAAGACTGCCCAAGGGCTACAGGCGCCAGCTTGAGCGTTACCGCTACGGCCCCGGCGTATTTAAGATGGATTTTGCCGTAAAAAGCCCGATCCCGTTTAAGTCTCCTGAATGCACACTTTCAGCAGTAGTGCATCTTGGAGGCACAATGGAAGAAATTGCGCACTCAGAACAGGAAGTCTGGCAGGGCAGGCACCCGGAAAGGCCTTTTGTAATACTGGCGCAGCAAAGCCTTTTTGATTCAACGAGGGCGCCCAAAGGGAATCATACTGTCTGGGCTTACTGCCACGTTCCTAATGACTCAGACACCGATATGTCGGAGCGGATCATATCGCAAATAGAGCGTTTTGCCCCGGGATTCAGGGGTACCATACTTTCTTCACACAAAATGAACTCCCATAATTTTGAGGCTTATAACAACAATTACGTGGGAGGCGACATAAATGGCGGGGTTCAGAACTGGCGGCAGCTCTTTACGCGTCCCACGCTCAGTCTTACGCCCTACAGGACTCCGATTAAGGGAGTTTATATCTGTTCTTCTTCAACGCCGCCGGGAGGCGGGGTGCACGGGATGTGCGGATACTACGCGGCCAGGACAGCCTTAAAGGACGTCTACAAAATAAAGGCAATGATATAAGTTTTGCCATAGATTTCATTACTCAAAAATGCTTAATTTAATTTTAAGCAAACTGAAAATTCCTTACCCCGGATTTTCTTCTGCAAAATATGTAAATCAAAAGATTTAATGAATTATCCCCGGACTTTTTGTTAAAACATCCGGCTGTTCCATAAAATGAGCAATATCCTTTTCCATAAATTATTATGTTTTGCATTTGTGCTTTTCGCGTTTTTAGAAACTGCAAATGCTTCCCCGGCAAAGTCCGACACCATAAGGGCTGAGGACCTAATCAGGGATTCCATTACGATATCCAGCATAAATAATAAAGACGTCATAGAGTCTGTAAAGGGTTTTTCTGAAAAAGATAATTTCTTTTCAAGGCTCTTAAAGCATGTGCTGGTTGCCGAGGAAGAAGACCCGAGGAGCCGGAACTCCACGGGTGCTCTTTACAGGCAGTATTCGGGTAAAATAATAAGAAACATAGACGTACAGGTCCTTGAAGTCTTCGGCACTTCGGTAGACCATCCTGAGGACTCGGCCGAAAGCTGGCTTCAGCAGGCAGGAAACTCAGTCCACCTTAATACACGCGCATGGCTCATCAAGAACCGGCTTTTGTTTTCAGAAGGCAGCCGCCTTGTGCCTTTTGAGCTGGCTGAAAGCGAACGTCTTTTAAGGCAGAATGATTTTATTTATGACGCCAAGATTCTTGTGCACAGGGTAAGAAAAGCAGGCGACAGCGTGGATGTACTCGTCCTGGTGCAGGACGTCTGGAGTATTACCGGAGGCGCCTCCTACCAGCCGAATGACAAAACCGGCAAGGTTTCTTTTAAGGATATCAACTTCCTCGGCTTCGGCAACGAGATCACCGGAGCCATAAAGTTTGATAACGCCTACCCGGGAGGCTGGGACTGGAGCGGCAGCTATACTTTCAGCAACATCAACAGGACGTATATTTCCGCCAAATTGTTTCATATTTCCGAGGACAACAATGAGAGCTACGGGTTTAACTTCAACAGGGATTTCTTCTCACCCGTTACGCGTTATGCCGGTGGGCTCGGGATGCAGTGGTCGAATGACAAGGTTGCCGTACTGAATGATACGCTCCAGAGGAGAAGGGACGTCAGGTATAACAGGCAGGACTACTGGCTGGGCTATGCATTTGACTTCAAGGCTTTTGATCCTTACAGCGTCAATTTCAACAGGCTTAATGTGTCTATGCGTGTAACGCGCACGAAATATACCGAGCGTCCTCAGGCCGATGCCCTGGGGCTATTTCAGAACAATACTTTTTACTTAGGGAGGCTGGGCTATTCCTACAGGACATATTACCGCGACAGGTATCTTTTCGGACTCGGGAAAATTGAAGACATACCGCTTGGAAGCCTGGCCGAGATACTTACGGGATATGAAAAAGGGGAGCACATCAACAGGCCTTATCTGGGCTTTAAGACGGGCTACAGCAATTACAGTGACGATTTCGGCTATCTTTACGGGGGTCTTCAGCTGGGAGGCTACCGTCAGAATAAAGAATGGACAAACGGCGTTTTGGTGCTGGAATCCCTTTTTTACTCAAAGCTTCTGCCATTCGGCAAGTTTAAGTGGCGGCATTACCTGGGCACCAGGTATTCATACAGCTATAATCCCGTTTTTGCAGAGGACCTTTTGAACGTCAACGGGGATATGGGCCTAAGGGGTTTTGCGACCGAAGCCACGGGAAATAAAAAGCTGGTTATAAACTATGAGAACGATATTTTTGTACCGCTCAAACTCTTAAACTTTAAGCTCGCATTTATTACATTTGCCGACTTTGCACTTCTTTCGGGCAAAGATGAGCTCCTCTTCAGCAGCAAACTTTACCAGGGTTACGGAGTAGGCTTCAGAATAAGGAACGAGCACCTTATATTCCCGACCTTTCAGCTCATGTTCGGATATTACCCTAACGACGGCGAGCGCGGCGGCAACCGTTTTGAAGTCTTCCGCCAGCAGTCGATGTTCTATCATTTCAATCAGTTCCAGATCTCGGCTCCATCTGTAGTTCAGTTCTAAAGCTTTTCTTCATTGATAAATGACGGAATTAGTTTATTATAGTATTTATGCAGCTAATTGCACCGGAAGAAGGAGAATTTTATATGCAGCAGTGTGACATTGGAATGATAGGCCTTGGAACCATGGGGCGCAACCTGGTACTGAATATTGGGGATAAGGGATTTTCGGCAGTGGGTTACGACAAGGATTTCAATAAGCTTAAACTGCTAGAAAAAGAAGCAAAGGACAGAAAAATTCTTGCCGCAAAGTCTCTGGAAGAGTTTTTCGGGATGCTGAAAAAGCCCCGTGCATTCATGATGCTGGTGCCCGCGGGCGCGGCAGTGGATGCAATAATTGAAGAGGCGCTGCCTTATATGGAAAAAGGGGACATAATAATTGACGGCGGGAACTCGCATTACACCGATACGGAGCGCCGCATAAAGGATCTTGAAGGAAGAGGTATTCATTTTATGGGCGTTGGGATTTCAGGAGGCGAACAGGGCGCCAGGCTCGGGCCCAGCATGATGCCTGGGGGAAGCCCTGAGGCATACAGCCGCCTGAAAAATATTTTTGAAGCCGTTGCAGCCAAGGCTGACAATGAGCCCTGTGTTGCCTATATGGGGCGCGGCTCCGCCGGGCATTACGTAAAAATGGTGCATAACGGAATTGAGTATGCCTTAATTCAGCTCATCTCCGAATCCTATCACCTGATGAAGACCTCTCTAGGGCTAAGTAACGATGAACTGGCCGGCACGTTTGAAAAGTGGGATAAAGAAGAGCTCCATTCATTCCTTATAGAGATTACAGGCAGGATCTTCAGAATGGAGGAGATGGAGCAGGAGGGTAGAGGAAAAACAGGGGATAAAAACAGGCGGAGGCTCATAGACCTTATACTTGACCGCGCGCGGCAGAAGGGGACAGGCAAGTGGACTTCCCAGGACGCAATGGATATTCAGGTTCCGGTGCCCACAATTGATGCCGCCGTAGTTATGCGGGATCTTTCAGCAGACAGGGATACAAGGCTTAAATATTCAAAGGTGCTTCATGGCCCTGCATACAGCTATAAGGGAAGTAGAGATGAATTTATTCAGAGGCTTAAAAACGCGCTTTACTTTTCCATGATAATTTCCTACGCCCAGGGGATGGATCTTCTTAAGAAAGCCTCTGAAAGCTACTCCTACGGCGTTGACCTGAAGAAGGTGGCCTCAATCTGGAGGGGCGGCTGCATCATAAGGGCATCTTTACTGCAGGATATACTTGAGGCTTACGGCAAAGAAGAAAATATGCACAGCCTTATGGCCTCCGGAAAGTTTTCAGGCATGCTTAACAGAATGCAGGAAGACATCCGTTTTGTTGTTATAAACGCGGTTACCCTTGGCATACCCATTCCAGCCTTTTCGGCTTCGCTTTCATATTTCGACAGCTACAGGAGCCAGTGGCTTCCGGCAAACCTTGTTCAGGCGCAAAGGGACTTTTTCGGGGCACACACATATGAAAGGATAGACAAGGAAGGGATTTTCCACACAGAATGGCTTAAAGGGGAGAAATGATATGGATGAGAAGACAGGACATGGAGCCATACTGCAGGATTATCCTTCTGAAGAAGAGCTGGCACTTGCGGCCGCAGGCCTTTTCAGGCAGTTTGCACTTGAAGCAGTTGAGAAATGGGGCATGTTCTCCGCTGCACTCTCAGGCGGAACGACTCCTAAAAGGATGTATCAGATATTATCCGCCAATCCCTTTAAGGATACAACGCCGTGGAAGGAAATACACTTTTTCTGGAGCGATGAGCGTTACGTCCCACTAAACGACAGCAAGAGCAATGCAGGGATGGCATTTAAGAACCTGCTAGATATGGTTCCGGTTCCCAAAGAAAATATACACCCCATTCCTTACCTTTCCACGCCTGAAGAATCTGCACTCAGTTATGAAAAAACCCTCAGGGATTTTTTTTCAGGCCGCGCTCCGCGCTTTCACCTCGTGATGCTTGGGATGGGGCATGACGGCCACACGGCTTCACTTTTCCCGCACACTGAAGTCCTAAGTGAAAAGGAGCGCTGGGTTAAAGAGGTTTTTATAAAAGAGCAGGAGAGCTTTAGAATAACGCTTACCTATCCCATCATCAACAACGCATCAAACGTTGTCTTCCTGGTGCAGGGAAAAGAAAAAGCCGATGCGCTTTCAAAAGTAGTAAAGGGCGCCTCAGGCATCGAGGACTATCCGGCCTCAGGTATACATCCTGAAAATGGTGAACTCTACTGGCTTATTGACCGCGCGGCCTTCAGCCCGGGGCTGTTATAGGCTTTAAGAAACATCTGACTTTCCCCCGAGGTGCCTTTTGTCCAAATATCCCTCTGTCTTTATCCCTTGAAGTAGTCTCATGCTTTTGATAAACTGAATATATATCAGAATTGATTCGATTTTTTGGGAATTTGAAACAAAAGTATGGAGAAGGAACTATGGATCAGTTAAACCTGGATGAACTTAAAATGCTGACTCAGGAGCGAAAATGGCCCTGCGTTTCAATATATATACCAACCAGCCGCAGGGGGACAGAAGTTATACAGGCATCAATTCGCCTGAAGAACCAGCTCCGCGACATTGACCGCCAGCTGAAGGAAAAAGATGTAAATCCCCTCCTCATAAATGAAATTCTGACTCCGGCACAAGACGTTGTAGACGATGAATTCTTCTGGAATCATCAGGAAGATTCACTGGCCATTTTTCTGGCCAAAGGTGAAAGCCATATGTACAGACTTGCAATTAATATCGATGAGCAGTCGAACATTTCAAACAGGTTTTTCATTAAGCCGCTCATTCCGGCGTTAAGCCAGATAAACGCTTTTTATATCATGTTCCTTGACCGCAAGAACCTTAAGCTTTTCCGCGCCAATCCTTTCGGCTACGAGGAGGTGGATCTGAAAAATGTTGTCACCAATATGGATGATGCGCTTCAGTTAGATGAAAGCGAGCAGAGGGAATTCAGGGGAGCTGAAGGAGGTGCTCACCGCGCATCTTTGTATGTGGGACCGGGTTACGGCACCGATGACGCCAAAAAGGAAAAGGACATAAGGAGATTTTTCCAGAGAGCAGATAAAGGGATTTTTAATACCGTAAAGGGAGAGAACCTGCCGATGGTTCTTTCGGGAGTTGAATACCTCCTGCCGATTTTTAAGTCGGCAAGCTCGTATCCGAATATTGCCGAAGAAGGAGTGGCCGGCGGAACCTGGGAGCTCGGGATGAATGAGATACACAAGCATGCGCTTGAAATAATGCAGCCATACTTCGAAAAGAAAGGAAAAGACGCCCTTTCAAAGTACTATCAGTATTCCGTGGGCAGTCAGGCAAGCAATGAGGTCTGGGAGATACTGCAGGCTGCATTTACCAACCGTGTGGATTCTCTTTTCTTCAATACAAATGAGCATGTATGGGGTACAGTTGATCCTGAGTCTTTTGAAGTAACTATGGCAGGAAGGCCTGAAGAAGGGGAGGACCTGGTGGAGCTTGCCGTAGTACAGACGCTCCTGCACGGTGGGAATGTTTATCCGCTGCCGTTTGAAAAGATGCCGGATGGAAAGCCTCTGGCAGCTGTTTTTAGGTATTGATTAGTATATCCAAAGATCGTTAATGTATAATGATGGTACTATGTAAAAGTAGACCTCTTTTGTTGTATGAAGGTAGAATTAATGAGGAGGATATAATGGTTAGGAAATATGTGGCTCTCATAGCTTTAATTATGATAATATTCGTTGCCCCACAGATAAAGGCTCAGGGAATAGGTATAGGACCTCAGATAGGATGGCAAAAGTCAAGCAGTGCCGATAACGGTTCACTTATGTATGGCGCCGCATTGAGGCTCAAGCTTTCACCCGCAATAGGAATAGAAGGTTCGGTAAACTACAGGCAGGAAAAATACGCTAACGGCGGACTTACAGTCAGGAGCTGGCCAGTAATGGTTACAGGGCTTATCTATCCCATTCCGGTAGTTTATGGAGCAATTGGTGTTGGCTGGTACAACACAACCTTCGATTATAATCAGCAGCTCACGCTGAAAAATCTTGCCAACAACACGCAGCAGAATTTCGGCTGGCATCTGGGAGCAGGAGTTGAAGTGCCTCTGGGAGAAGCTGCATGGCTTACAGGAGATATACGTTATATATTCCTGAATTATGATTTCGGGCAGCTGGCCACGCAAGCAAGCACCGGGGATCTCAACAGTAAATTTTATGTCATTACTGTAGGACTCCTCTTCGGATTCCATAATAAGTAGGATTAAGTAAATTCAGTTAACCACGGCCCTGGAGATCGCGGAATTTCCAGGGCCTGATTTCAGGTATGGTATCTATTGAAGTTGAATGATCTTAAAGGTAAAACAGCCCTTGTAACAGGAAGCAGCCGGGGCATTGGTAAAGAAATTGCCCTCAGGCTTGCAGAGGCAGGGGCAGATGTAGCCATCCATTACAATTCCCGCAAAGAAGAAGCTGAAAAAGCAGCTCATCAGATCAGGGAAATGGGCAGGCGTTCTGAAGTCTACAGGGCGGACATGTCCCATTCAGCCTCCATAAATGAAATGATAAAGAAAGTGCTTAATGATTTCGGAACGGTTGATATACTGATTAATAATGCCGGCATAGCGCAGAAGATTCCGCCCGAGGATATAACAGAAGGTGACTGGGACAGGATGCTGGACGTTAACCTCAAGAGTGCATTTCTTTTAACGCAGGCATTAGCCGCAGGGATGCAGAAAAAAGGGTGGGGAAGAATTGTAAATATTTCTTCCGTAGCGGCACAGACAGGAGGGTTAGTGGGGCCACATTATGCAGCTTCAAAGGCAGGAATGATAGGGCTTACGCATTTCTACGCAAGGCATCTTGTAAAAGACGGCATAACGGTTAACGCAATTGCCCCGGCTTTAATTGAGACCGACATGGTAAAGGAAGATCTGAAAGCAAAGCCCGACTTTATACCTGTGGGGCGTTACGGCACGGTGGATGAAACGGCGTCCATTGTACTTATGCTGATGTTTAACGGATACGTTACAGGGCAGACGATAAACCCCAACGGGGGGATGTACATGAGCAGTTAATTTCAGAAAAAAACCATTAAAATGCGATATGGGTATAAAAGACAAGCTGGTTTCAAAGGGGGCAGAAAAAGTTGTTAACACGCTCTTTGAGGATATGGGGAAAGTATCCGGGCTTTCCATAGACTCCAGGAATAAGGCTATGAAGCTTACTCTGGACTTAAAAGGAGAAACCGCGCCGCTGAGCATAAACATAATGGAGTATGAGATACTGGAAGAAGAGTCGCGTTACTTTATAGTAATCCACAAGCTTAAAGCCTCCAGGGAGTGGATGAACATCGCCTTCGGGAGGTTTTTCAAGGGCATGAAAATCCCGGTTCCCGACAAGTACAGTTTTGTAATAAAGCAGGCGCTATAGTTCCCGGGGGGCTATCATAAAACTAATCGCTTACATAATTAAATCTTACTTCCTTTACAACCGAAGAGGAGAAACATCCATAGGCGCCGCTTAAGCCCACTGTCTCTTTCTTGCTGAAATAATGCTGATAATAATTATCATCATAAGCTATTATTCTAATAACACATTCACCGGAAGCGACAGCTTGGCTGTAGTACATGTTAGATTGAAAAGCCAGTGATGTATCTGTGGTTTTATATCCGGCCCAATCACTCATATAAAAATTCTCAATAGGCATATCATAATATTTATCTTTAACATATACTTTTACAATATATCCTTTTGCATTCTTACTGCCACTCCACCTGAAGACAAGCTTTTCCAGGTTAAGGTGACCTCTTATTATATCTCCTTTCCGGGGTGATGTGATGGTAAAATCTCCGGGAGTAGTTACCTTTCCAGTAATTATGTTCCCGTCTGCATTGACAGACAGATAATAATCTGCCAAGGGTTTAGCCTCAAAAGCCGCGATATTGGTATAATATGGTTTGTAAGGATTTAAAAGATAAGAATCTTTTACGGTATCTGTCACAAGCTTAAAGTATATATAATTGTTACTTATTTCATCTTTCAGAGAAACTTCGGAATTTTTCTCAAAAAAGTTAATAAGTGGATCAGCGGCATTATATTCCGTTCTTCCTGAAATATCAGTATCCCTGTAAATATATACGTGCTGCTGAGGACTATTTACCTGCAGGTTAAAGAAAAGGCTGTTCTTAATTTTAATCTCTCCCGGATTATTCAGGTCTTCACATCCGGAAGCAATTATAAGAAGCAACGATGCCATAATGGAAATGATATTTTTCTTCATCTTAAAACTCTGCTGTTATTCCAATTACGGGGAAAATGGTGGAGCCCCTTTCCTGTCCTTCCTGGGGTGTTACCTGCCATGCAGAAGGCTCAAAATTATATGGATTTGGGCTGTTGTAAACATTCATTACCTGAAGGTACGGTTTGTAGAGAATGCTTCCCCACATAAACGAACCCGAAATGCCTAAGTCCAGCCTGTGATATTCCTTGAATCTTTCGGAGTTCCTCCTGCCTTCAATCAATCTCAGGCTGTGCGGCTCCTGGTAATAAACAAAGCCGGAACCATCATCGGGAGGTCCTATGTATTTCCCGATAGGTACAGTGTACGGCAGGCCCGTGGAGAATGTCCAGAACGCATTCAGCTGCCAGGAGTTGGAAAGGGCGTAGTTCATAAGTATCTTCACGTTATGCGTCCTGTCCAAAGGAGCATAATAGTAGTAGACCTCATCTTTCTTAACCGAATGCAGGAATGAATACCCAAGCCATCCTGTTAAGTCTCCTTCCTCTTTTTTAAGGAGAACGTCCAAACCTGCGGCATAGCCTTTTTCATACTTTAGCTCCTCATCCGGTCCGTAGGTTGTTGCAAGATTGTTTCTATCCTTAAAATAGCCCTCCACCTCCAGGCTTGTTTTCTCAGAGAAGATATCCGACAGCACCAATCCCGAAGCGTAGTGGTCCGAATAAGGAATGTTTTCTTTGTCTTCCGGAAAGAAGGTTGCCATAAAGGGGGTAAATACCGCCTCAGTTTTCCGCTCTTTCAGAGAATATGTATTCTGGAAATATCTCCCATAGCTTAAATGCACCTGCAGATTCGGTAAAAAATTGTAGCTAAAAGAAAAAGAGGGAAGAAGAAGAAACGTCTTCAGATTCTTGATGTAGCTCCCCCTTAAGCCTGCCGTTAGTTCGCTTACAGGGCTTATTGTAACTTTATCCGTTACAAATGCATTTAAGTAGAATTCATCCCCGCTGTAGCTGTACTGGCTCGGGGCAAAGTCAAAGAACAGACTTTCTAATGGATGAATATACATGCCGTTTAAGTCTGTCTCGTCTATATTCCAGTCGTAATGTATAGCCTCGCGCTTTGCCTCCAGACCCACTGCGAGTGCCTGACCATCGGGATGGGAGTTAAATGTTAGCCTGGCCGTAAAATCTTCAATGTAGTTGTTGACTGTTGTTGTATCTGTCGTGCCCATCTGGTGATAATAATCAGTAAAGAATACCTGAGTATTTACTCCCAAAGAAGCCCTGCTCATAAAAGCCTTTAGCTCAACCGAGCTTTTTTCTTTTAAGAAATACTCGTCCGAGAAATTAAGGAACAGATTGCCCCAGTTCGGGATTTCCTTTTGAGCGACAAAAACCTTATCGTCATCAAGGCCAAGGGCATCTCTCGAGTAAAATGCGCTTACGGTAAGAAGGTTATTTTTACTTAGGGGATAAACATACTTTGAATAAAGGTCATAGAAGTAGTATGGGAAGCGGATACCCATAATCATACGGGTCAAAAAATCAAAATAAGTCCTTCTTCCTGATATAAGGAAATTTCCTCCCCAGAGGGGACCGTCGAGGGCTATTTTTGCCGATGCAAGCCCAAGGGCGGCACTGCCCTTAATTCTCTCATTGTTCCCCTGTTTTGAGTTCAATTCCAGCACTGATGAGAGTGCCCCTCCATATGAGACGGGGTAGTTTGACATGTACAGCCTTTCGTTTTGCAGTATGTCACTGTTGAACATGCTGAAAACACCGACTAAATGGTAGGGATTGTAAACGGGAATGCCATCTAAGAATACGAGTGTCTCGTCATAGTTGCCACCTCTGACAGAGATCTGGGATGACATGTCTGCTGCTGTAGTTACACCGGGCAAAGCCTGGAAGGCTCTGAATGCATCGGCCTCAATGAACTGAGGGACCTTGGATAAGTCTCCCGGATGTATGCTGTAGGAGTTTACGACGGGTTCTTCAGTGAAGTGTTCACCTGTGACTGTAACGCCTTGCAGTAAAATGGGTTCAGGAGTAAGCCTTATTATAAGCTTAACTTCACTCTCATCATCAAAATCAATTACAAGATTCTTCTCCTCATAGCCCACAAGTTTAACCTTAAGCTTTTCAGCCTTCCTGTCCAGTCTTAACTGGAAGAATCCCGTCTTATCCGACATGGCTGAGGCATTATCTCCTGAAGAGACCACAGCTCCTTCAAGCCTCTCGTTTGTCTTCTCGTCATAAATTAAGCCTCTGATTGTAAAGGGGTGCGTTTCATCCTGTGCAAATAAATGGCAGGATAGGAGTATAAAGATCAGCGTGCAGGCAAGTTTTTTCATTTTCCTCGATAGAAGATATTAGTTGATAGCGTGAATTTAACAGGGAACTAAAACATCTCTTACTCAAGAACGGAACCTGAAAACAACTAAAGGATAAAATAACATTGTGCTGCCAAATATAATGCAATTTATTTTACAGTTACAATATAACTTCGAATCTTTTTTACAGCATGAAGGAGCCCAATAATTTCTGCGCTGCGGCCAGTTGCGCCATGTTCCCATTCCATAACAAATAATTTTAATGAGATTAGATCCTCAATTGTGGGGTGTTGGTATTTTCACATTTGACCCACGTATTCAAAAACATGGCGCGGCTGACCGCGGCGCGTAGGATTTGGGAGATTCCGTGTACCCGTCCAAAGCAATAAGAGCCTTTAAATTGACGCAGTTACAAAGTCCTCTCCCGAAGAACGAAACCCCGTGGAAGAATCTCCACCACCGGGCAGAATTTTCTTGGAAGCAGCAGTTTCACATATGTTATGAAGCATTTTGGGAAATTATTCCCGCTTTATATTTTTTGTTGATTTTAATAGCAGAAATCTTGTAGGTTAAGGATCTGTATCTGACCATTTTGTGAAGATTAATATCTTAAGTTTGAGAATCATTGTTGTCTGGTGATATTTATTTTTCAACTTCCGCTTAATTCGTTCACTCGAAGTCTTTTATATAATTTTTCATTCTAAATAATACATTTTCATTGTCGCAGTTTTACGACAAACAATGTGAAAAGTTTATTGACCAGGCTGGAAATTATACCCGTGATGCAACTATTTGTTCTGTGAGTAAAAATCACCCAATAGAGAACAATGAGATGTTTTTGTTAATAAAATAAAGCTCAAAATGGAACATTCTCTCAAAAGGGCTTCAGTTATTCAGCTGATTGCCATATTGCTGTTCATTCCCGTTTGTGCATCCTCTTATGCGCAATTAAAAAGAGCCTCAGTGGATGGAATTGTTGTGGATGACAAATCCAATGAAAGACTTGAGGGCATATCCATTATAAGTGACGGCACCCTGCTTGCCGCCTCAGGATCCAAAGGCTATTTCAGCTTTAGCCTCCCTCCCGGGACCCATACTCTGATGTTTAAGGCTTTGGGATATAAAGAATTAATAATCAGCGTGGATGTTGACGAGGATGAGAACGAAGAACTTTTCCCCAGAATGATCCAGCAGGCAATCATTCTGGATTCTGTTACTGTAACCGGTTTTCGTGAACAGGATGCCGGAAATGTCATAAACCTCCAGCCCGGTGAACTGACGAAAATTCCACAGTTCGGCGAGGTTGACGCATTAAAAGGTTTTCTGGCATTGCCGGGAGTAACCACAACTACCGATTTTTCATCGCAGTTATCCATAAGAGGAGGTAATTACGACGAGACTACCATAACAATTGACGGCGTACCTCTTTATAACCCGTACCACCTTGCAGGTGTGTTCAGCGTTTTTAACAGCGACATACTGAAATCCGAGAATCTTTACCTGTCAAATTATCCGGTCAGTTTGAACGGCGGACTTTCAGGCCTCCTAGATTTAAGGTCTAAACAGGGAGGCCAGGAACGTTTTAGAGGTAATATTTCCTTAGGACTGGCATCTTCCAAGGCCTCTCTATATGGCCCTCTTCTTGGCGGCTCCGTCATATTATCATACAGGAGGACCTATCTCGACCTGATAGGCAAAATGCTGAAGTTCGAGTTCCCGTACTCTTTCGACGACGCTTACATCAGGTATTCAGTTCCATTCAAAAAGGATAACTTATCAATCAGCCTGCTCTATTCAGGCGATACATACGTAGTAACCCCGGAGAAAACACACCTGATTGCCCGGAAAACAAAGGATCCCCAATGGGGGAATTCCTCTCTTTCTTTTAGTTACAGCCATTCTTTCTCCTCTAACTCAGGAGTTGACCTGACAGCCTATTCATCACAATCAAACCTGGGGCTTGAGGCAATGACAGAGACTGAAATTCCGCTTCATCCTTTGGATACATGCAAGGTTAATAATTTTATTAAGGATTATACTTTCAAAGCTGAATTTTACAGCATCGATAAAAACCGGGAATTACGGTTCGGCTATGAAATGAAAAAACTTAATATTTCCTACAACTGGAATATTGATACTACCGATTTAGGAGGCTTCTTTATCCGGCCTCTTGAAGAAGTCTTTTATGATTATTCCCAGAACCCCTTCTCATATTCCAGGAACGACCTGTTCTATAATTTCTATGCTTCGGACAAAGTTAAACTGGACAAGAAGAACACACTCACCGCCGGATTCAGGAGCACAATTGACGAAAATGTCAAAAAATTCTATTTCCTTCCATATATAAGCCTGGAGAGCATTCTGCAGAATAACCTGACGGGAAATCTCTCCTATGGAAGACATGTCCAGTATCTGTATTCATTAAAAGAACAAAGAAATGAAGCTCTTCTCTCGCCATTTTCAGCATTATTCCTTGCAGATAACGGTGATGAAACAGGAGTATCCGACAACCTTACGGCAGGCTTTTTGCTGAAAAATATTCTCGCCCTGCCTTTGGAACTTAAACTGGACGGCTATTATAGCATAAGGCAGAATATTCCTTCTTCCTACCCCAAGGATGAAATTAAAGACAGGTACAGGCATGAGGACGGATACTCCTTTGGAATGGATGTGCTCTTAAAGCACGATTCGCCTCTCCACAGCGGATGGATCGCCTATTCATTCCTCAGGTCCGTAAAAAGAAACGAGAAGTATGCTTATTTCTCACAGTTCGACAGGACACACAGCGTAAAAGCCATTTCAAACATCAGGTTTTTCGACCACTGGCATTTCAGTATCTTTTTTACATTTGCCACAGGACTGCCTTATACTCCTCCGGCAGGAAAATATGTAGGCGGACCATCAGAAGATGACACTCAAAGCAACTGGCGTGAAATTAAAGGAAGAATAAATTCAGCTAGATTTAAGAACTTTCACCGCATGGACCTTGGCATAAACGGCTCGTTCATCTGGGGAATGTTCCTCTTCAAGCCTTATGTTCAGGTGCTCAATTTGTACGGCAGTGAAAATCCTTTTATTTACGAATACGAAACTTATGTCCTCGATCCCAAACAGGGAGAAAGGCAGGGTTCTTACGTAATTCCAACATTCGGAATAACGGTGGAATTTTAGCATGAGAAAACAATTTATAAAAAGTAAGTCCGGACTTCTGCCTGGCATAATGATGTTATTAGTCCTTATGGTTTCAGGATGTGAAAACCTGAACGACCCGGGACCGGCTGAATTTAACAACAGTTTACTGTTTAATCTTGTCGTGAATTCCAGGGAAAGCCAGTCAGTATACATTTATAGGACAGCCCAGCTTTCTGAATGGACTTATGGGAGTTATTTTTGGTCAAACAACTGGCTGGACGCTTTCGATAAGAGGTTTGACTACCTTTTTGTCCAGGATGCCGGGGTTTACCTCTCCGGCCCAAACAGTGACCCGGTGCAGTTTACTGTAAAAACAGATTCTCTTTACAGGAATAAATATGTGGGCCCGGAAAATTTCAAACCTGAACCCATGAAGGAATACATTTTAAGCGTTAAGGCAAACAAGCAACAGTTCACAGGAAGGACCTTTACTCCGGGTGACTTTAATATACTCATGCCTGAAGAAGGGCATGTTTTTACTGCTGCAGGCTATGCCTATGACTTAAACATCCTCTGGACCTCAAGCCCCCGGGCAGCGGGGTATATCGTAAAAATTAAGCCCCTGGCTAAGAGTTCTTCAAAGTGGGACAATACAATTTTATATAGAGATATTAAGGCCGATACTTCATTCAGCTATCATTATGACCTGTACCTCATGCCTTCTCTTGATTCATGCAAAGTTGAAGTATATGCATATGACAAAAACTATTATGCTCACGTCCATGGCAAAGATGATTGTGCTGGATTATCGGGAGCCTACGGGTTTTTCAGCTCTTCTGTACTTAAAAGCATAAAAATAAAATTTCAGAAAATCCGTTAATCACTCAGTTAAGATTGCGGTAATTTTCTTGCACCTTAAGCACGGGAAGGAGCATGTAATTATAGTGATTTTTACGGCACCATTGTAATGGCTACGCTGCTCAGGCCTGAGATCATGGTCTTTATGAAATCTATTATGCCGCCGGGGAAGGTGCCAAACCATATTAGCATTATAGTTAATACTGAAAGTACTATTCCCCCTCCAACCGACAGGGCGGGGCTTACGGTTACAACTGGCATTCCTGCCACAACTTCCTCATCGGGCGCACGGTACATTACAACTACAATCTTAAGATAATAGTAAACACTTATTGCACTATTAATAACAAGTATTATTACAGGCAGCCACAATGCTGTATTTATCCCTGCCGCGGCAAGATAAAATTTCCCTAAAAAACCTGCCGTAAGGGGTATGCCTGCAAGAGACATAAGCATGGCTGTAAATATCGTTGCAAGAAACGGCCGCCTCCAGTACAAAGCCCTGTAGTCATCCATATTGTCCGCATCGCGCTCTGTAAATGACAAAACCGCAACAATGCCGAATGAGCCGAGGATTGTTATGAAATAAGCCACCAGGTAAAACGTTCCTGCCTCAAGCCCCATCCTGCCGCCGGCCAGAAATGAAATGAGCAGATATCCCAGGTGCGCAATTGAGGAGTACGCAAGTATCCTTTTAATATTGTTCTGTAATAATGCCAGGAAATTTCCTATAAACATCGAGGCTATTGCAATTACTGTGAATAAAATCACGAGCGAATGAAACCTGTAGCCGTTAACCTCAACGAAGAACCTGAACCAGAGCGCGAACATGCCCCCTTTGGAAACCGTGGCTACAAATGCCGTAACGGGTGCCGGGGCGCCTTCGTATACGTCCGGCGTCCACATGTGGAAAGGCGCAAGTGCCAACTTAAAGCCTACGGCAATTACCATTAAAGCAAACCCCGTCAGTAAGAGTGGTGCATTAACTGCACCTGAATTTATGTGGGCACCCAGCTTTGTAAAATCCATTGTTCCTGACTCGGCATACACAAGCGCCATACCGAAAAGGAGGAATGCCGAGGAGGCTGCCGCCAGTACGAGGTATTTAATTCCTGCCTCAACCGACCTTTTCCTCTCCGGCAAATAGGCTATAAGTGCGTAGAGGGAAACGCTTAAGATCTCGAGGCCCATAAAAAACGATATGAAGTGACGGCTTACAACAAGCACCATGGAGCCGAGCGTTGCGGTTAAAAGAAGAACGTAGTATTCTTCTTTTTCTTCATCCATTTTGGAAAAATAGCTGTACGACAGGATTGCAACGGCCAGGCTTGCAAGCGTAATCAGCCCCCAGTAGAAAAGGGCGTAGCTGTCCACAATTAAAAGCGCACCAATCTGCCCCGGCAGTCCCTGTATAAACATGAGCGATATGAAAGATCCCGCCAGGCCCAATAAAGAAAGCACAAAGGTTACCTTATGATCTCGGTAGAAGCCGATTACAAGGAGCATTATTATGGAGGCGCCCGCAAGAATTATAAGCGGCATCAGATAGTAAAAGTCTGCGGATGTCATCTTGCGCCTCCTTTCTCACTTTTGCCTGCAAGCTCAGGGCTTTTTTCCTTAAAGGGCTGCACCTCTTTTTTCATCTCGCTCATGCTTCCCCTCGAAGCTTCTTTTACAATGTTATTGATTGCAGGTCTTGATGTATCCAATACCGGATGCGGGAATATACCGAGCCACAATATCGCAAGGATTAAAGCGCTCATAATTACCATTTCACGCACGTTGAAGTCAGGAATATGCTTTTCAGCTTTCGGCTTTCTGCCGTAGAACACTCTTGCCATAATTCTAAGAGAATATATTGTTGAAACTACAAGTCCCACCGTTGCAACGGCTGTTATCCAGTTATTTGCCATAAATGATCCTGTAAGCGTCAGGAACTCGGCAATGAAGTTCCCGAGTCCCGGAAGTCCCAGTGAGGCAAGGGCAAATACGAGTCCCACGGCGCCCATGCGCGGTATCTCGTCCCAGAAGCCTCCCATCTTATTCAGGTCGCGTGTATGGATGCGCTCATAGAGTGCCCCCACTAAAATAAAGAGGGCGCCGGTGGAAATGCCGTGGCAGAGCATCTGCATTACCACGCCCTGAAGCGCAAGTTCATTTAAGGCAAAGGCACCAAGCATTACAAAACCCATATGGTTAACGCTTGTGTAGGCAACAAGCCTCTTAAAGTCAGTCTGTGCAAATGCCAGTATAGCGCCGTAAATAATTCCAATGGCGCCCAGTATCATGCCCGGGATCTGGAAGTCACGCGCGGCATGGGGGAACAGTGGAATGACAAATCTGAGTATTCCGTAGGCGCCTGTTTTAAGGAGGAGCGCCGCCAGGACAACGCTTCCAGCCGTTGGGGCCTCCGTGTGGGCATCAGGCAGCCAGTTGTGCAGAGGCACAATCGGGAGCTTGACTACAAATGCAATAAGAAAGCCTAACATGAGCCACATCTCGGCTGTGGGAGAAAGCACAGTTCCCAAGAGCTGCATGTAGTCGAATGTATATACGCCGGTATTTTTTCCGTGAATAAAGTAAAGCGCCACAATGGCAACAAACATAAAAAGGCTGCTTGCCTGCGTGAATATGAAAAACTTGAAAGATGCATATATCCTGTTTTCATGCCCCCATATGCCGATTAAGAAATACATAGGTATCAGCATTACTTCCCAGAAAAAGTAGAACATGAAAAGGTCCAGCGACAGGAATACTCCCGTAATGCCCGCCAGTATCCAGAGGAGGTTAAAGTGGAAAAATCCCGCCCTGTATTCTATCTCCGTCCATGAGGTTAAGACCGACAGGACCCCTATGAACGCAGTCAGAAGTATGAGGAGCAGGCTCATTCCATCTAAGGCCATATGGAACGTGATGCCGAATGCGGGGATCCAGTTCCAGCGGAAGTCTATAAGCCACGGAGCATTTGCTCCTAATTTAACGCCGGAAGAATTCTCTGCCCATATCATAATTACAAGCGCAAAATCAACGAGTGTTGCAATAAGCGAGATCCACCTTGCAAGCATCACGTTCCATTTTGCAGCTATCCAGGCAGCTATTCCCCCAAGCATTAAGATTATTACAAGCCATAGTAAAATCATAAGAACACCGCAATTGTTATAGTAATTATAGCCCCGAGGGCTATTCCCATAGCGTACCATCTTACACGCCCGGACTGCGTGAAGCTGAAGGCACGGTTAAAGACACGGTTAATCCATGCGATAAATGTATAAATAAGATCGATAAAGTCGCTTTTGTTTATCTCGGCTATCCAGACTACGGGGGTGACAATAAGCTTATCGTAAAGCCAGTCGAAGCCCCACCCTTTTTTCCAGTATTCGTGAAGCGTACTTCCGAATGAGGACTTCCTGAAGGCGAGCACCTTATCCGGATTCTTGTAATAGAGGAGGTAAGCTATAAAGATGCCGCCGATGGCTGTAACAGCCGCCACAACCTGAAGGATGAGTTCTGTTGAAACGCCTCCTCCTTCAGCAGGGCTATTGCCAGGCAGTATGGTCTGAATGAAATCTGAAAATATAGTCAGGTGCCCCAGGGTATGCGGGAGCTCAATAAAGCCTCCGAAAGTTGAAAGCACAGCCAAAACAACAAGAGGCATTTCCATTATCCACGTCGGCTTATGATGCAGGTGGGTTTTGGCCACGCCGAAGAAAGTTATGAGTACCATCCTTGTTGTATAAAGAGCCGTTATAAAAGCCCCCAGGAGTCCCGCGGCATAAAGCCAGCGGTTAGCCCTTTCGCCGTCGAAGGCGTAGAACAATATGAGGTCCTTGCTGTAGAACCCTCCTGTAATTAAAGGCAGAGCCGCCAGCGAGGCGCTTCCTATAACAAAAGTCCAGAACGTTACAGGAAGCATATTCTTCACGCCTCCCATTTTGAACATATTCTGTTCGTGGTGAAGAGAGAGTATCACGACGCCCGCGCCAAGGAATAGGAGAGCCTTAAAGAAGGCGTGGATCATAAAGTGAAATACGGCAGCCGACCACGCGCCAACGCCAAGAGCCAGGAACATGTAGCCGATCTGGCTTATGGTTGAATATGCAAGGACTCTTTTAATATCACTCTGCGTAAGCGCGCTGAAGCCGGCAAGAAGAAGCGTTAATGCACCCACGACTCCCACAATTGTTAAGACCACGGGAGCAAGCGTAAAGATTACGTGCATGCGGGCTATCAGGTAGACGCCTGCTGTAACCATTGTTGCCGCATGTATAAGTGCACTAACGGGTGTCGGACCCGCCATAGCGTCAGGGAGCCAGGTCTGAAGCGGCAGCTGCGCCGACTTTCCCACTGCACCGCCCAGCAATAGGGCGGCAGTCATTACAGGAAGTGAAGAGCCCACGGCCCAGTTCAAAGGCGCCTGCTCTAAAATTCTTCCTATGTTCAGCGTTCCAAGCTCCGTAAACAAAATAAAAAGCCCGATCGACATGGCAGTATCCCCAATACGCGTTACAATGAAGGCTTTTCTTGCGGCGTAACCGTTATAAGGATCCTTGTACCAGAAGCCGATTAAAAGGTAGCTGCAGAGGCCCACGCCTTCCCAGCCGAGGTAAAGGAGCACCAGATTATCGCCTAAGACCAGCATCAGCATGGAGCCCACGAAGAGGTTCATATATGCAAAGAACCTTGAATAGCCTTCCTCACCTTCCATATATTCCATGGAGTAGAGGTGGATGAGGAACCCGACAAATGTAATGACAAAGATGAAAGTAAGGGAGACGGCGTCAAGCCTGAGAGCGATTGCGGGATTCATCCCTGATACGTTAAACCATTCCCAGAGCGTCTGAATATAAACCCTGCCCTGCGGGGGCGAAGAAATAAAGTTTATTCCAATTAAGATCGTTATGAGTGCGCTTAAGCCTATTGAAGCCACGCCTACAAAGGCCGCTGTTTTACCCGGCATTTTTGCTCCCCAAAGGGCCAGGATCAGGAATCCCAGGAAAGGCAAAGCAGGAACGATCCACAATAAATCAAGCATATCAACCTCTCATATTATCGGCTGCATCTGCATCCAGTGTCTTGAAGTCGCGGAATATCTGAAGAATCAGAGCCAGGCCTACTGAAACCTCGGCTGCGGCCATAGCAAGGATAAAAATGAACATCACCTGGCCGTCTGCCTGTACCCAGCGCGAGCCTGCTGCAATAAAAGCAAGACCCGAGGCGTTCAGCATTACTTCCAGCGACAGGAGTATAAAAACTATATTGCGCCTGACCAGTACGCCAATAAAACCAAGTATAAAGAGTATGCCTGCTAAGATCAGGCCGCTTTCCATCGGAACAGTGTTCATGGAAGCTCCTTTTCTAAATATCTGTGCAAAATCACGTGTTTATATCTCCCCAGGTGATAGGCTCCCACGATGCCTGCCATTAAAAGCATGGCTGCCAGCTCCACTCCCAGCAGGTAAGGCCCGTAAAGGGCGATGCCCACCTGCCTGGGCTCTACAGCCTGTGAAGTAATATCCTGCCTCGCGTGTGTCATTAAGATATACACGAGTTCCACAATCAGTACGGCCGAGAGTATCCCCGGTCCTATCCAGCCTGCAGGATTAAGCCAGCGGCTTTCAGCTTCAGCCGAGGCGGGCCCAAGGTTCAGCATCATAACAACGAACACAAAGAGCACCATGATTGCCCCGGCATAAACAATTACTTCGAGGGCTGCGATAAAGGCTGCCCCAAGTATAAAGAAAATGACCGCCACTGAAAGCAGTGATACGATCATGTATAAAAGAGCATGCACCGCATTTAAGCGCGTTATAACCATTACTGTCGAAATTACCGCCACCAGGGCGGCAATGTAGAATACTATAGCCATTTTATTTTTCCTGCAGTCTTTTCTACTATACCTCACAAAAGCTTATTTATCGGGCATGATGCTTCTAACGTCTACCGGCGGGAGGTCCTCAATTCCTTCACCCTTATCCTTGCCGCCAATTGCAAGTCCTGCAACGCGGTAGAAGTTGTAGCCGTGGTACTTGCCCTGTCCGTCTATTAAAAGATCCTCCTTTTCATAAACCATATTCTGGCGGTGGTATTCACTCATTTCATAATCGGGGGTAAGCTGTATTGAGTATGTTGGGCATGCCTCCTCGCAGTATCCGCAGAATATGCAGCGTGAAAAGTTGATCCTGAAAAACTCCGGATAGCGCCGCCCGGTTTCATCCTGCGTTGCCTGAAGCGAGATGCAGCTAACGGGGCATGCAACCTGGCAGAGGTAGCAGGCAACACACCTTTCCTGCCCGTCGGGATCGCGTGACAAGATTATCCTTCCGCGCCAGCGGGGTGGAAGGTATATCTTCTCCTCGGGATACTGTATGGTCTCCCTCTTATGGAACATGTGCATGAAGGCTATCCATATACTTCTTAAATCGCTGAACATCAGACGTACCTTTCTATTTTATCTCAAATATTTGCTTATCTGCCTATAAACATCAGAACCGCACCGGTCACCACCAGATTTAAGAGCGACAATGGAAGCAGCAGCTTCCATCCGTAGGACATCAGCTGGTCGTATCTTGGCCTCGGAAGGCTTGCCCTTAAGAGCACAAAAAAGAGTATAAATACAAATGTCTTAAGTAAAAACCAGACAACAGGGGGCAGGAATCCGGGTCCAAGCCATCCGCCGAAGAAAAGAGTTACTATCATGGCTGATATCAGTGTTATTCCAAGGTATTCCCCCACGAAAAACATGCCGAACTTCATCCCGGAGTACTCCGAGTGGAAGCCCGATATGAGTTCGCTTTCGGCCTCGGGTAAGTCAAAAGGAAGCCTGTGAGTTTCGGCTATGCCTGCAATGGTAAAGACAAAGAACCCTATTATCTGCGGAATGAAAAACCAGATTTTCCTCTGTGCTTCAACTATATCCACCAGGCTGAATGATCCCGTAATCATCACCACGCCCATTAGTGAAAGCCCCATAAAGACCTCGTAGCTTACCATCTGTGCCGCGGCTCTCAGTGTCCCAAGAAGAGAGTATTTATTGTTGGATGCCCAGCCGCCTAAGACCACGCTGTACACTCCAAGCGAAGACATGCCGAGAAAGAACAGGAGCCCTATGTTCAGGTTTACAAGCGTGATATCGGGAGTATAGGGAATTACGGCAAAGCTCATAAGGACAGTCATTATGATTATAGCAGGAGCGATGACGAAGACCTTCCTGTCGGCAAAGCGCGGGATCCAGTCCTCCTTAAAAAATATTTTCACCATGTCTGCCAGAACCTGTGCAAGTCCGAAGGGCCCGACCCTGTTGGGTCCGTAGCGGTCCTGAAAGAGCGCCAGTCCCCGGCGTTCGACCCAGATTAGGGATGCCGCAATTGTCATCATTACAATTAGTATCCCGAGCACAATTATTATTGCCCTTACGACCTCGTTCATTTCTTAACTCCGGAAATTTTTACTGAAACGGGGAATCTGATTGTCCTCATACCCGGCAGCGCCACAGGGTAGCCGGCCATACCTTTGGGAAGGCCCAGGTTGATCTTTACAGCAAAGCGCTCCTGTTTTCCGCCCAGGCTCACTTCCACCTCGGAATCCGAGGTAACGTTCATTGCCGATGCATCTTCCAGAGACATCATAAGATAAGGCTTCGGAACGAGCTCTCTTACGCCAGGGGCGTGGTTGCTCAGTTCCTCGGAGCCATAAATGTGGTAGACCGGAACAAGCGTCCATTCTCCATCTTTTCTTACAGGAGCTTTTGGAACATCCATAAAGAATGACGGCTTTGCATTTGGCAAAGGTTCAATAAGGCGCTTGCCGGGATCACCTCCGTGCAACGGGCCGCCAATCTCTATCTGGTACTTGTTTATAGCCTGCTGAGAGTTCCAGCCGGGTGACCAGAAGAAGGGGATTAAAGATGAAGGGGGCTGCCCGCGGTAGCCTTCCATTGTAAATGACATCGGGCTGTCCACATCCTCAGGCGGCTTCGGTTCATGCACGTTTTTATCGGCGTGCATTGCAGTTCTTCCGCTGTAGCGGTAGGGCTCTCTGGGAATTTTTCTTCCTGCGATCCTGAATCCCGGAGGGGGTGTAATTGTATCTATGCCTGTAAAGAAAGGCATCTCTTTAATAAGCGCCTGCGTATAGTCCAGAAGGTTTTTCCATTTTGAGAACTCCTTCAGGCCCGAGGTAACCATAATGTTCCTCAGCCAGCGCCAGCTTTCCTTTATTTCTTTATTGGGAACAAAGACCTGGTAAAACCTTTGAGCGCGCCCTTCGTTATTTACAAACGTTCCGTCGCTCTCGGCAAAGGATCCAACGGGAATTACGGCAGTGGCATGTTCAGCTGTCGGGTTCTCCAGGTAATCCAGCACAATTACATTCTTAAAGCGCTTTAAGAAGCGGTCTATATTTTCTTTTTCGTCACGCCTGTAAAGGTCGTTTTCCATTATGATGAGTGTATCCATAGCTTCCTTTTCCACGGCCTGGAAAGCCTGATCCAAGGCCTTTCCTCCCATCATCACCATTCCCATGGAATTGCATTCAGGAACGGTAAAGCACAGCTCAACGTTTTTGCCCGCACGCTTCATTGCATACGCAATATTTGTTGCGGCATTAATTATAGCTTCACTTTTAAGGCTTTGCCCTGCAATTATAAGCGGGCGTTCAGCCTTGTTTAAGGCGTTAACAATTGACTGTGAAAGATTGAGTACTTCATCTGTCAGATCATTTACCTTTGGGGCGTCGCTGTTTAGCAGGCCTGCCACGGCATAGCCGAGGCGTGCAATGTCATCTGCCGTGCCCCTGTAAGTATGTGCAGCGTCATCAAGCTTAGTCGCATAGGGAGTTGCAACAAAGACTGGGCCTTTTTCATCCTGCACCAGTTCGCGGACTGAAGCATCCTGCCAGTGAGGTATCCTGAAAGGTGTTGCGCTCTGGACCGGGATCTGGCGCACCGATTGCCTTACGGCAAGAGCGATCATGGGAGCCGTATTGGTAAGGTCTTCACCAAGAATCACAACAACGTCGCACTTTTCAATTTCCCTTAGTGAGGGCGTTCTTATTGAGCCCTGGCGCAGTATATTCATCTCTTTAGTAAGGAGGCTGAATTCCACATCCGGCACACCCCAGTAGAAGTTCCTTTCCGAGACGAGGGACCTTAGAGTGAAGTTGGCCTCCAGTGATGCCCTGGGTGAGCCTATGCCCATAATTTTTTTGCTGCTTTTAATTATGCTGCTTACTTCAGTTATTGCCGCTTCCTCGTCGGCCTCTGCAAGGCGGTTTTCCCCCATGACGCGCAGCAGCGGTTTTCTTATTCTTTTTTCGCTGTTTACAAATTCATAGCCGAAGCGTCCTCTGTCGCAGAGGAAGTAGCCGTTTACCTGCCCGTTATAGCGCGTAAGAATTCGTCTTAGTTTTCCGTATCTTTCGCCTGCAAGCGTGTTGCAGCCGACGCCGCAGTGCACGCAGATGGAAGGCGAGGAGGTAAGATCCCACTTTCTTGTATAATGCTGGTATAGCGTATTGTCTGTAAAGACGCCAGTCGGGCAGACTTCGACAAGGTTACCTGCAAATTCGTTTTCAAGGACACCGTCTTCGCTGCGTCCAAAGTAAACGCTGCTGTGGACGCCGAAGACGTTCAGGTCATTTCCCCCCGCATAGTCGCGGTAGAACCTCACGCACCTGTAGCACTGAATGCAGCGGTTCATCTCATGGTGGACAAACGGCCCAAGGTACTGGTTTCTGTAAGTCCTTTTCTTGAAACGGAAGCGCCTGTAGTTATGCCCGGACATTAAGGTCATATCCTGCAGGTGGCATTCACCGCCTTCATCGCACACGGGGCAGTCGTGGGGATGATTTGTCATAAGCCACTCAATTACGCCGGCACGGAACTCCTTTGCCTCGGGGTCTTCAATTGAAACTCTCATGCCGTCAACAATAGGTTCCATGCAGGCCATAAAGAGTTTGCCTTTTGTATCGTTTTCATCGCGGTATTTTTTAATTGCGCACTGCCGGCACGCACCCACTGAGCCCATTGCAGGGTGCCAGCAGAAATACTGGAGGTTAAGTTTAAGTGAAAGGATTGCCTCCAGGAGATTCCTGCCTGCGTCTACTTCATAAGTCTTACCATCTATAATAATTTTTGCCATCTTTGCCATACTATGACCTCCAGGGGCAGCGTTTTTCAGTTATATGTTTAATAAAATCATCCCTGTAATATTTAAGGGCGCTCTGCAGGGGCTCCATGGCGCCGGGTGCAAGGGCGCAGAAAGTATTTCCGGGTCCCAGGTATTTTGTGTGGAAGTCCAGTATATCCAGGTCCTCCATCTGTCCTGTACCTTCTTCAATTGAGCGGAGAGTTTTTTCCACCCATGGCAGCCCCTCGCGGCACGGTGTGCACCAGCCGCAGGATTCCTGCGCAAAGAAATATTCCAGGTTGTGCACAAAGCCTACGGGGCAGGTCTTGTCGTCCATTACTATAATGGTTCCTGTTCCCATACGGCTTCCCACCTTGCCCACGGCAGTAAAGTCCATATTTACGTCCAGGTGCTCTTCAGTAAGAAAATCGGTGGAGGCACCTCCGGGCAAAAATCCGCGGAGCTTAAGGCCGTCGCGCATGCCGCCTGCACGGTCAATCAGGATCTCCCTTACAGTAGTCCCCAGGGGGAGTTCCCAGAGGCCCGGGCGTTTAACTTTGCCGCTTGCGCCGTAAATTTTAGTTCCTCCTTCACCCGTAAGGCTCAGTTTCTTAAACCATTCGGCGCCGTTATTTATTATATGGGGGATACAGGAAAGTGTTTCTATGTTGTTTACAATTGTAGGTTTGCCGAAAAGTCCGCTCGACTGCGGGAAAGGGGGTTTGGCTCTTGGCGTTGCGCGTTTTCCTTCCAAGGCATTAAGCAGGCCTGTTTCCTCGCCGCACATATAGCGCCCCACACTCGTATGGATGTGCATCTCGAGGCTGTAAGGAGAACCCAGAATATTTTTCCCGAGGTAACCCGCTTCATACGCCTCTGACAGAGCCTTCTGAACGATTGCAGAGCCTTCTGTATATTCGCCTCTTATAAATATATATGCCACGTCAGCCTCAATTGCATAAGCGCTTATTATCATCCCTTCAATGAGCTGGTGCGGTTTTCCTTCAATCAGCAGGCGGTCCTTGAATGTTCCGGGTTCCATCTCGTCGCCGTTGGCAACGAGGTACTTGGGGTGGGGTGCTTTATCACCCATAGGAACAAAGCTCCACTTCATTCCCGTTGGGAATCCTGCACCTCCGCGTCCTCTGAGGCCCGAGTCCTTCACGAGGTCCATTATTTCCTTAGGCTGCATAGTCACGGCTTTGCGGAGCGCCTCATAGCCGCCTGTCTGTTCATATTCCTTCAGATATAAAGGAGCGCCATCCTGGCGGATGTGTTGAGTTAAAGGTGTTTCCATTTATATCCCTGCCTGTATCCTTTCCTTCTTTATTTGTACGCTTCCAGAATCTTCCCTATAGTCTCAGGAGTCAGGTCCCTGTGCAGGTCCTTATCTATCATCATTGCCGGTGCATGATCGCACGTTCCCAGACACGGCACGGGAAGAAGAGTAAATCTTCCGTCCGGGCTCGTCTCACCGAACCTGATACCAAGCACGTTTGAAAGGGCCTGGTATATTTCATTATATCCCAATATGTAGCAGCTTATGCTGTTGCAGACAAGAATTATATGCCTGCCCACGGGACTGCGGTATAAAAGGTTATAGAATGTAGCCACGCCGTCGAGGTCTTCCACTGAAATTTCCAGCATCCGGGCTAAATCCTGCATGCTTTCATCTGAAAGCCAGCCGCGGTGTTTCTGCACCACTTTCATCGCCTCAATTGCTGCGGCCTGTTTATGAGGATAGAGTTTGAATTCCTCCTCGATTTCTTTTCTTTCTTCTTCGCTCAGCATTATATCCTCTTTTATCTGTCCACATCTGCAAGTACAAAGTCCAGGCTTCCAAGTATTGCCATCAGGTCGGCAATTGTGTAGCTGCGGCTCATAAAAGGAACCATCTGCATGTGCGCAAATGACGGGGTGCGTATATGGTTCCTGTAGGCGCCGGTCGAGCCGTCCGAGATGAGGTAATAGCTTGTCATTCCCTTTAATGCTTCAACCACAACGCCCGATTCCCCGGGGGGCATAACGGGCCCCCAGCTCACATTAAGGAAATGATTGATAAGAGTTTCAATATCCATCATTGTCCTGTCTTTAAGGGGCGGAGTGGTAAGGGGGTTAGTGGATTTGTATGAGCCTTCAGGCATATTTTTCATGCACTGCTCAATTATCCTCAGGCTCTGCCTCATCTCCTCCATTCTTACTGCTGCGCGGTCGTAGCAGTCGCCATTCTGCCCCGTGGGCACTTCAAATTCAAACTGGTCGTAGCCCGAGAAGGGGCGTTTTTTTCTCAAATCCCACTGAAATCCGCAGGCCCTGAGGTTAGGTCCCGAGACTCCCCATTCAAGCGCCTCATCTGTATTAAAGAGGCCCACGCCCACGGTTCTGGCCTTAAAGATGCGGTTACCCATAACCATTTTATCATACTCTTTAAGCCTGGGGGGCATCCAGTCGAGGAAATTCTTAACCAGTGTCTCCCAGCCCTTCGGGAGGTCTGCCGCGGTGCCGCCGATTCTGAACCATCCCGGGTGCATTCTGAAACCCGTAACGGCTTCAATAATGCTGAGGGCTTTTTCACGGTCTGTGAATGTGTAGAACACGGGGGAGAGCTGTCCCACGTCCTGCGCAAAAGTGCCCAGCCAGACGAGGTGGTTATAGACACGGAAGACCTCACACAGCATTACTCTTATTACCTTTGCGCGATCGGGTATCTCGATTTTTCCCAGAGTCTCTAAAGACATCAGGTAAGCCAGGTTGTTTACCACTCCTGCCAGATAGTCCACCCTGTCTGTATAAGGCAGGTATGTATGCCACGACTGGCGTTCAGCCATTTTCTCCTGCCCCCTGTGGTGGAAGCCGATATCGGGAACAATATCTATAATGATTTCCCCGTCTAACTGAAGCACCAGTCTTAAAACGCCGTGTGTTCCGGGGTGCTGGGGTCCAAGGTTCAAGAACATGAAGTCTGTTGTCTCGCTGGAGCGTTTAAGTCCCCACTGCTCCGGCTTAAACTCATATTCATTTTCCTCTTCAATGCTTTTGTCCTCCGGCATCTGGAAAGGTCCCATTTCAGTTGCGCGCGCCGGGTGCTCTTTCCTAAGAGGGTGCCCTTCCCACCATGGCGGCATAAGGATCCTCCTTAAGAGGGGGTGGCCGTCGAACTTAATGCCGAACATGTCGTATGCTTCGCGTTCGTACCAGTTGGCATTCCGGAAAACTTTTGTTACGCTTGGAGCAGTGGGGTATTCTCCTTTAAGGGCAATTTTAAGTCGGACGTCGCTGTTGCGTTCAAATGACATGAGCTGGTACATGACTGTAAAGTCACTTATGGGCTGCCCCTCGCGGTGTTTTCTTTCGCGCTCATCTATACCCATGAGGTCATAGAGCATTTTGTACGGTTTGCTCACCTCATCTTTCAGGTACTGCAGCACTTCAGCAATACTTTCCCTGGGGATCCAGATTGTAGGCACCCCGTCGGAGGCCGTCTGTTCAACAAGTTCCAGCATGCCGAACTTTGTCTTCAGCTCTTCAACAACTGTAAAATCGTGTTTCATTTATCCAGCATTGTTTATTTAGTGTTTCAACAGGATTTCATATCTCACAAGGATTTCATATTTCGTCGGGCGGGCGGAGGAATGTGGTCTTCCTTCTTTCCTCACGCTTCAAGTCTTTTAATGAACCCTTCTGAGGCTTAACAATACCCTGAGGGCCAATAACCCAGCTTAAGGGGCGTTCTTCCTTTCCCACGGCATCTCTTAATAAAAGGAGGCCTTCAATAAACGTGTCCGGCCTTGGGGGGCAGCCCTGCACGTAGACATCCACGGGCATGAACTTATCGACTCCCTGCACAACACTGTAGATGTCGAACATTCCGCCGGAGTTTGCGCACGACCCCATGGAGATGACCCATCTGGGCTCCATCATCTGTTCGTAGAGGCGTTTTATTATAGGCGCCATTTTAATAAATACCGTGCCTGCCACAACCATCAGGTCGGCTTCTCTCGGCGTGCCGCGGATTACCTCGGCCCCGAAGCGCGCCAGGTCGAATTTAGGCGTGAGGCTCGTTGCCATTTCAACGTAGCAGCATGAAAGCCCGAAATTAAAAGGCCACATGGAGTTTTTTCGTCCCCATGCAATCAGGTCCTCAAGGCGGCTTAAAACCATGCTCTTCTGCACCGCACCTTCAAAACTGCCAGTCTGTTTTACAGTTACTTTATTGCCGGAAGAAATGGGTGTTGAATTCATATATTGGTACTCTTTCTGTAATTTTTCCTGTATGCCTTTAAAATTCTTTTGTTATTGGGACCAAAGTCGAGAGCGCCTATTCTCCATTCGTAAATAAGCACTATGGCAAGTATGAGTATGAAGGCCAATACACCAAGGTATCCCACCCATCCCGCATCGTGGAAGGCGATTGCCCAAGCCACAATAAAGACAGATTCAAGATCGAAGACGACGAAAAACATGGCTACGAGGTAAAACTGAACTGAAAAGCGGAGGCGGGCACTTCCCGTTACCTTAATGCCCGATTCAAAAGGCGTATCTGTCTGGGGTTCTTCGTGGCGCTGCCCCAGGACGTAGGACAGGCCTATCATTATTCCTACAAGAGCTACAGCTGCAACGGCATATATAAGCAGCGGCCAGGCCGACAGTGTGTTGGCTGCGTTATTCAAGTCTCATCTCCTCTTTAACATAACACTTCAATACGAATGCAAGACATCAGGTCAAATCGTTATATCAACTTTGAAGCGATCCCTCTTTTTTGAGCTTATATATAAAATATAAATCTCAGTTCATTATGCAAGTGCAATAAAAAGTGAAATGCACGCCCGGTCTTGCATAGCCGTGCTTATTGCAAAGAGGCATTTGCGGGTTTATATTTCATAATTAGTTTTATTCAGTTTACTTTCAGAAGGCAGAAGCTTAACAATATGAAAGGGAAATATGGATAGTTATCCGATACTTGAGTTTGATCCTGAAAGAGAAGCGGTGTTTGAGCCAACGAGCATCATTAAGCCTGCTGATGTTTCTGAGTACTGCGTCTTTACGTTTTTCAGGGACGTAATTGAAAAAATAGTTAATGAAAACAATGTCAGGACCGTAAAGCTCCTGAACAGCGAGATGGGGAAGCACCCCATTTATGAAATGGATTTCCAGGGAAAGAAAATTGCTTTCTTCCATTCTCCCGTTGGTGCCCCGTTTGCGGCAGCGGCACTTGAGGAGGTAATAGCCCTGGGATGCAGGAAGTTTATTGCATGCGGGGGCGCGGGCGTACTCGACTCCGATATCAATTGCGGGAAAATCGTCGTTCCATTTTCTGCTCTGAGGGATGAGGGAACATCCTACCACTACCTTCCCCCTTCAAGGGAAGTTGAGGCCGATGCGGATGCCCTTCAGGCATTAAAGGATACTCTGGACAATAATAAAATTGATTATATAACAACCAGGACCTGGACCACAGATGCAGTTTACAGGGAAACAAGGCAAATAATAAATAAAAGGAAAGCCGAAGGGTGCCTTGTAGTTGAAATGGAAGCCGCCGCCTTCTTTGCTGTTTCAAAATTCCGCGGCGTGAAGTTTGGGCAGATGCTCTATGGGGGAGACGACATAAGCTGCGAGGAATGGGACCACAGGGACTGGTCGAATCAGTCCAGCGTGCGTGAAAGGCTTTTCTGGCTTTCGGTTGAAGCCTGCCTGAAGATTAAGGGTTAAATTGTGAAGCTATTTTTCAAAAATTAAATTATATTGATTTAATTCGCAAAAGCCGCAGCCTATAATGAAAAGCTTCAAAAAAAAGTTCAGAGCGTTCCTTTTATCTTTTGGAACGCTGATTGTCTTACTTGCTGCACTGATATTTTTCTGCAACTGGAAAATTAACAGCTATGCCGGGAAGTATACATATTACGGCCTGGATAAAATTCCCTCAAATGAGGCAGGACTCCTTCTTGGAACGGGCAAGTACTTAAAGCCCAGGGTTGTGAACCTCTACTTTGCCTACAGGATAAATGCCGCGGTGGCGCTGTACAAATCGGGCAAAATAAAAGTCATTGTTGTAAGCGGCAACCGCTTTAATAACGAGCCCAGGAATATGAGAATCGACCTCATGAAAAACGGGGTTCCGCCTGAGGCCATTTATTCTGACGAGGAGGGCTTCAGGACGTACGACTCGGTTGTAAGAATGAGGGATTTATTCGGCTACGAGAAGTTTACGGTTATATCTCAGGACTGGCACAATGAAAGAGCGATCTTTATTGCCAGAAAGCTTGGCCTCGATGTAATAGGCTATAACGCGAAGGATGTTAAAGGAGTTATGGGCTTTGAGACCGGCCTGAGAGAGCTTTTTTCGAGAGTAAAGGTCTTTATGGATCTGTATCTTTAGTTATGCTTATGTGTTATATTATTTTTTATAGAGTTTTTTTAAGAAGGATTTGTGAATGAATTTTGTTCCGGGAATTAAAGCGCCTGAAAACATGGATGGGCCCGTCTGGTGGTTTTTATTTAAGAGAGATGAACTTCTTGTTTTGTTAGACGGCAACAGGATCGGTATTCCCTTTATTGAGGATCTTGCGGGAATAGATATGTTTCCCGAAAGGATGCAGTATCTTGGCACATTGAAAGGTAGTCCGTGCTTTACAGCTGAACTCCCGCTGGATACGGAAGCGCCGCAGGGCATGGCATTCAGAAATCTTAGATCACTCCTGGGAGAATTTGAAAGCAGCTTCTTTGCCCTTGCAGGGCGTGCCTTTCAGGTAAAAAGCTGGGACCTTAATCACCAGTACTGTGGTCGCTGCGGAAGCATGACTGAAGAAAGACACGATGAAAGAGCCAAGGTATGCCCCAGCTGCGGGCTTGTAAGCTACCCCAGGATCTCGCCCGCGGTAATTGTTGCCATAACCAATAAGAACAGGATTCTCCTGGCCCGGGCAAGCCGCTTTAAGTCAAATATGTACAGCGTGCTTGCAGGTTTTGTTGAGGCCGGCGAGACATTTGAGGACTGCATCAGGCGCGAGATAATGGAAGAGGCAAATATTGGGGTTAAAAATATAAAGTATTTCGGGAGCCAGCCCTGGCCTTTTCCCGATTCCCTCATGGTGGGCTTTACTGCCGAGTATGCTTCCGGTGAATTAAGGGCAGACGGCGTGGAAATCGTAGAGCTCAAATGGTTCAGCCCTGAAGGAATTCCCGCAATTCCCGGGAAGTGGTCCATTGCAAGACGCCTCATAGACTGGTTTATAGATAATTACAAAGAAAGGGAAGACATTTGACAAAGGACCTGGCTTCAATAAGGAGAGATTACATCTTAAAGAAACTCAGTGAAACAGATATAGATCCCGATCCCGTCAGTCAGTTTAAGAGGTGGCTTAACGAGGCAATTGAGGCGTGCGTAAATGAACCTACCGCAATGGCGCTTGCCACATCCACTAAAGACGGGCACCCCTCGGTAAGAATTGTGCTGCTTAAGAAAGTAGCTGCTGAGGGCTTTGTCTTCTTTACAAATTATAATTCCCACAAAGGGCGTCAGATACTGGAGAACCCCCATGCCGCACTGGCATTTTACTGGTCTGAACTGGAGCGCCAGGTAAGGGTTGAAGGAAGGGTGGCAAAACTTTCAGAGAAAGACTCCGATGAATATTTTTACTCAAGGCCTTTAGGAAGCAGGATAGGCGCCTGGGCGTCGCCTCAGAGCGAGGTCATTCCAAGCAGGGCTTTTTTAGATGAGATGGTATTAAAGTACCAGAAGCAGTTCCAGTCGGGCACAATTGAGCGCCCCTCCAACTGGGGAGGATTCTGCCTGGAGCCCAGGGTGATAGAATTCTGGCAGGGAAGGGAAAGCCGCCTGCACGACAGGATACAGTTTACGAAAGAAGACAGCAAATGGAAAATTGACCGCCTGGCGCCCTAACAGCTGCGTCAATCAAGAATTCAAAGCGCCTGCCTTATACACCTGAAACTTTCTACATTGACACGGTCCCCCCTTTTATGTACAATCAAATAATACTTTTATGAATAAAGGAGGAATCATGTCATTTAATAAATTGTTCTTTGCAGCTCTTCTTGTAATTTTCTTTTTTTCTTCTTCACTTACTCACGCGCAGCGTTATGGGGGCGGGTTTGCCTCACCGGGCGTAGTTGAGTTAGGCGGAGGTCTCACATTCCAGAGCACCACAAATGTAACAAATGGAAATACAGGGGGCACCACCACCGTATTTTCACTGCAGCCTTATGTGGGATATTTTTTTACCGACGGCTTTGAGCTTGGCTTTAACCCCTTCGGCATTACAACAGTGGAAGGGAACACATCGCTTCTGTTTTTACTTGCTCCATCATACAATTTCCGCACAGGAAGCATAGCCTATCCTTTTGTTGAGGCGCTCTTAGGGCTTGCATCCGCATCCGACGGCGAGACAAGAAGCGGCTTCACCTGGGGTTTAAGGGGAGGAGTAAAGTTAAATGTTGTTGGAAACGGCAATCTGAATCTGGGGCTTGAATACCTTCAGGTCTCTCTGAACCCCTCAGGCGCCTCCTCGCGCTACGGATACAACCAGGTGGCGTTTAATGTAGGCTTTACCGTGTGGTTTTAAGACAACAAACCCCTGTTTTTCTGAACAGGGGTTTTTGAATCATGCTTTTATTTCCTGTATTCGGTCATTCCGCCAAGGACGTTCAGGGCTTTTATCCCGTGCTTGTACAGGACTGCCTGCGCTCTTTTTGAGCGGTGGCCCGAGCGGCAGATTACGGCAATATCTTTTCCTTTAAGCTTTTCGACTTCTGCGATCCTCTCCTCAAGCTGATCGACGGGGATATTTACCGCGCCGTCAATTTTTCCCAAGGGGCCTTTAAGTTCTTCGGGCGTACGAACGTCCAGTACGACGAGGGAAGTGTCGTTTTTCATTTTTTCTTTTAACTGCTGAACGGTAATATCACTCTTCGTTGCAGAATCCATTTCTTTTTCCTGCGCGCAGCCCACACCATAAAACAGAACCAGTGCAAGCATGGCTGTAAATATTCTATATCTTCTCACTTTTTCTCCTTTCATTAGTTAAGCCCGCACATGCCTGAGGGGCATCCGCCCAGGGAATCGGCCATGCCGCAGCTTCCATGTTCACAGCCGCCGAATGAATGCTCGTGGCTGCCCGAAGAGACTGAAGCGCTGAAAGATGACAGGAGCTTCTTATTGTCTTTGGATTTGCACCTGGGGCAGACAACTTCTTCCTGACTGTTATGTGACTTGTGCAGAACATCGAACTTTGTGTTACATTCCCTGCAGCGATATTCAAATACCGGCATATTCATCTCCATATTTATTCATAATAATACTGTTTTGTTTGAGCAGCCTATTCCTTAAGCCCAAGGAACGAGAGCAACCTTTCATGGGCGTCATCAGAAAGCTTTACGTTATACTTCTTGTAGAAATTTACTGTAGTTTCAACTGAGTTGAAATAGTTCCGGCATGACCCGCAATTTTCCAGGTGTTCTTTTATTTCCAGGCACCTTGGAGAATTGAGCTCCTCGCCCAGGTTATCACAGATGTGATTCATTACCTCTTTGCACGTAACTTTGTTATTTTCCATCTTGCAGTCTCTTGTTTATTTCGTTTCTTAAAAATGCCCTCGCCCTGTGCAGCCTCGATTTGACTGCGGGCACGGACAGTTTTGCTATTTTACCCGTCTCCTCGGTTGAGAGTCCCTCAACGTCCCTTAAGAGAAATACAACCCTGTAGTCAGGGGGAAGCTTCTGAATAGATTCGTCCAGTATTTGCCTTAACTCCTCGTTTTCAACTGTTTTGTCGGGAGTAACCGACCAGTCTGCAATTGCCCCTTCGTCGATAAAGCTCTCATCGTCGTCGAAGGAAGTGTAGCTGTGGCGTTTATCTGAACGTGCGAGCATGAGGCAGTTATTTGAGACTATGGTATAAAGCCAGGTTGAGAGTTTGCTTTTTTTGTCAAACTGGTGCAGGTTTTTAACCATGCTCAGGAAAGTTTCCTGCATCGTGTGTTCGGCGCGCTCGCGGTTGCGGCAGATCTTAAAAGCAAAGTTAAAGACGGTCTGCTCGTATTTTTTAACGAGCTCCGAAAGAGCCCTGCTGTCTCCATTCTGTGCCCGCTCTATAAGTTCATTTTCTTCCATTTAGTATGATGCCGTGTCGTGTAAAAAGATTCAAAAAATTAAACAAATTATGGCCGTTACTCAACAAAAAAGACCTTTGGAATCTCAGAATTCCAGGCTTTTCCACAGGTACCAGCTTGCAAGAGTGCTGTAGGGGTGCCACTTGTTTTCCTGGGCTATCTGCCTGATCATTTCCTCATCGGGCATGGTCCCCAGATTGTAATTTAACATAATTGCGCGTTTAATGCCAAGGTCCCCCGTAGGAAGCACATTCATGCGGCAGAGCGTAAAGATGAGGAACATGTGGGCAGTCCAGATGCCTATTCCCTTGACCTTTGTAAGCTCCTCAATTATCTCCTCGTCGCTTTTTTTATTTATGTTCTTAAGGCTGACCTCTCCGCTTAAAAGCTTCTCTGAAAGGTCCTTTACATATTTCACCTTAGCGTTTGAAAGCCCGAGGGATCTCAAAACCTGGTCGTCCGTTTCCAGAATAAGTTCAGGCCTCGGTGTATCCTTGTAATAATCCATAAAGCGGCCTATTATAACCTGTGCCACCTTCATTGAAAGCTGCTGCCCGATGATGCTCTCAAGAAGTGAGTAGTAGTAGTTCCTGTGTGCCTTAAGCGTACAGGGTCCTGCTTTTTTAATTATTCCGGCCAGGCATTTATCCTTACGCGATAAGTAACGAATTCCGCTTATAATTTCGTCATTCTCCATTCAGTCCGATCCTTTCAATTTTATATTGCAGCAAAGTTAAGAATTCCCGGCTTAATTTTCATTGCCAAATTTACTAATCCCCGGGCCGCCGCCATTTTATATTTTATCCTTTTTACTTTTAGCTTTAGTTCTTACCTTTGGCTTGGATTTTACGTTTTAATAATGAAGCTATTCTAATGAACCTTATCACAATACTTGGGCCCACCGCCACAGGAAAGACGCAGCTTGCCGCAAGGCTTGCCCAGAAATATAACGGGGAGATAATCTCTGCCGATTCCAGACAGGTCTATAAAGGAATGGACATCGGGACGGGAAAGGACCTTCAGGATTATATTGTTGACGGAAAGAAAATACCTTATCACCTGATAGACATAGCAGATCCGAAGGAGGAATTCAACCTCTACCGCTTCCTGGAATTCTTTTATGCGACTTTTGGTGAGATTACTTCCAGAGGTAAAATCCCTTTTCTTGCCGGCGGCACGGCGCTTTACCTGGATGCCGTTCTCAGGTCCTATAATATGAAAGAAGCCCTTGATAATGAAGAGTACCTGAAGGAGCTTGATGCGCTTACTCTTCAGGAGCTTCAGATGAGGCTTCTTACGGTAAACCCTATGGTTCACAACACTACAGACCTGCTGGATAAAAGAAGGTTAATTGACGCTTTAAGAATTGCTGAAAATAAGCTGACAGTCAGTTCAGCGCCCAAAGCAAAAATTGATCCCCTTGTAATTGGAGTTTATCTGGAGCGGAAGGTAGTTAAGGACAGGATTACCCGGCGCCTTAAGACGAGGCTTCAGGAGGGGATGATAGATGAGGTTAAAAGCCTCGTTGAAAGCGGGGTAAGCTTTGAAAAGCTGGACTTCTTCGGCCTTGAGTACAGGTTTATAGGGCAGTACCTTAAAGGGAGCCTTAACTATAACGACATGTACCAGAAGCTTAACTCTGCCATACACGCATTCGCCAAACGTCAGATGACATGGTTCAGGAAAATGGAGCGTGAAGGCGTAAAGATCAACTGGATCGAGGGCCCCGACTTTGAGAAGGCCTGCCTCATTATTGAACAGCATATTTATAGATCATGACTGAGAACATCTTACCCGAAGAAGTAAAACGCTATCTTTCAAAGTATTCACTTGAGGGGTGGAAACTTGAATGTTCAACTGCAGATGATATCCATCTTGCAATAGTTATTCCAGCAATACAGGAATATAATAATATCAGGAAGCTTCTTTCCTCTCTAGCCGAAAACGACCCGAAGTATTTCAGGCACACTCTTATAGTGTTTGTAATAAACAATACCGCTAGAGCTTCAGAAGAAGTTTACCTGGATAACGGGCTATCTCTTGAACTCTTAAGGAATATTATTTCTCTACGAAACCCAGAGGACCCTGTTGTGGACAAAGTCACCCATTCAGGGCTTAAGCTTGCGTTTGTTGACGCATCCTCAAAAGGGCTGGAGCTTCCGGAAAAGGATGGCGGTGTGGGGCTTGCAAGAAAAATAGGTATGGATCTTACTCTTTCCGCTTTCAGCTACAGCACTAAAAAAAACGCCATTGCCTGCCTGGATGCCGACTGCACGGTAGAGAAAAATTACATCACTTCTCTTTATGAGGCTTTCAGTAAAAATAAACTGCATGCGGCATACGTAAACTTCAGGCATACCATCACATCAGGTACACCAGATGAATCAACGCTTGCTATAATCTGCTACGAAATATTTTTAAGGTATTATGTCCTTGGACTTCAGGCTGCCGGTTCTCCATATGGCTTTCATACGATCGGTTCAACAATGGCCTGCAGTTATGAAAGCTACATAAAAATTGAAGGGATGAATAAGCGCAAGGCAGCAGAGGACTTCTATTTTATGGAAAAGCTTTCGAAGAATACGGAAATCCATAAAATAGATTCTACAACTGTTTATCCTTCAGGCAGGGGATCCTGGCGGGTACCGTTCGGAACGGGGCAGAGGGTGAACAGGTTTATCTCACATAGTCACGATGAATATCAGCTTTATTCACCTGAATCTTTTTATGTATTAAAAGACTGGCTGAGAGTATTTAATTCTTCTGAAGTTTATGATGCCGGGTATTATCTGGATAAAGCCGGAGAGATCCATCCTTCAATGCGAAGTTTTTTAGAAGAGCAGAATTTCTCGCGTGACTGGAAGAAGATCCTTGCGAATTCAAAAAGCGGCGTTCAGATCAGCCGTCAGAAGAAGCTCTGGTTCGACGGCTTCAGAACGCTCAAACTAATCCACTTTCTGAGGGATAACGGTTTTCCGCCGGATAATATGTTTGATGCTTTGGATGAGGTGTTCAGCCGCATGGGAATTCATTTTCAGGCTGAAAGGGAAAAAGGAGCAATTCCGCCCTTTGAAGTACAGATTCAGTATCTTGAAAAACTGAGAGAAATTGCCTGAAGGAACAGGCATCAGGACCAAAGCCTGGGGGAAAGGCTTATTTCAGCGCAAGCGATATTTTCAGGGCTCTGTCGATTTCGGCCATTGCGGCCTCGTCAAGAGTTCCTCTTTTTTTGACTATACGGGACTCTTTATCCACAGATCTGATCTGACCACAGTCAACATAGCTGTCTTTCATCAGTCCTCCCTGACCGGCAGGTATAAATACCATAACCGGAAGAGGCGCACGAATATGTTCTGCACCTGTTATGGCTGCAATAATTGTAATTGGGCTGAACTGATTGCCACGATTATTCTGCACTACAACGCCCGGACGTACTTTTCCTATTTCAGAACCAAGCGTTGGCTCCAGATTGATATCGACTACATCGCCCCTTGAGATACTAAGGTAATTCACGCTCAATATTCTCCCAGGCCTTTGCCTCATTTTTATAATATTGATAATTAGCCTTATATCCTTCTATGAGCTGCTGATCCAGCTTTGCTTCTTCAGCGGCTTCAATTGCTTTTTGAATCGCATCCCTGGCAAAGTCACTCAGGGTCTGATGCTTCTCATTAGCTGCATTCGTAACCCGCTTTGACATGTCTTCAGGAATATAGAAACTGATCCTATGCCCCTTTGCCGCCATTTTCCCCATTGTTTTCTCCTGATCTTTTAAGATTACCGGTCCTTTTGCGTGCCTACAGAGGCAGTCCGCACATTACCAGACACACAATTATGTGTATTTTTTGATACAATTTCAAGCACATTATGTATCACAATTTTGATTTTGAGGATTAATTCCTTGGGGGCTTCATCTACTCCGGAATGTCCAAAGTTTTTTGCCCTCCTGGGGCCTTGTTTTTTTAATGCCTAAAGAAGTATTTTTGCCGAAGATTATGTTTATGCCGCTGAGGGGCCGCTAAGACTGGAAGCCGCAGTTTTGCATTCCGGAACGGGACTTCAGTAAAGATTTTATGTTAACAGAGGGTTTTAAGTTATAGATGGACCTGCTCCATCTGCCGTTACTTTTATACTCTCAAAGAAGAGATATTATTATAAAGGAGAAGATATGGATTATAACAGGGAAATTGTTTTGCGTTCAAGAAGATCGAAATATTTCAGATCACTTATCAGTGCTATAGTTTTTACTTTGTTCGGCCTCAAGCTCGTCATGCAGACACACTCTACAGTTGGCTGGATAATAGCCGTTGTTTTCGGATTTGCCGCTATTGCTTCTTTTATTCCGGTCCTGCCAAACCAGTCGTACTTAAAGCTCGATAAATACGGCTTTACAATCCGCAGCATGTTTCAGACAATTAAAATAAGGTGGAGTGAGGTTGAAAACTTTGAGGCCGCAAAGCGTTACCATAAAAAAACCGTCATCTATTCCTTTGATAAGAAGAAACGTACTTACGTCAACGTTGAAAACCTGATCGGGAAAAAAGAAATGCTCCCTGACGTCTACGGCATGGACGCGCAGGCACTGGCAGACCTGATGGAAGGTTTCAGGATCAGGTTCAGCTACCCGCGCCTGGTTGCTGTAGAAGAGATCGCCTCTTTAAACTAAGTTTAATAAAAAAAGCCGCACATGTTTCAGTGCGGCTTTTTTTCTCTCATTTCCCGAGGAGCCTTAAACGCCCACCATTCCGCCTACGGCTGCTGCAATGCCGGAAACGACAGCTGTCCCGAAGGCCCACCAGGCTGCAGTTGAAGCGGTCTTACGGACCTCATCTGCCTGATGGACGGTTTCCTGTTTTGCCATATCCACACGGCGCTCTATTTCATGCTTCATCTGGTCTATTTTCATCAGGAAGCTGTCGCGTGCACTTTCAATTTTGCTTACTATCCTTTCTGCATCCTCGTCCGAAATATCCCGTCTTGAAGCAATTATGGCCTTGATGGAATCCCTGTCCATGGATTTCACCCTGTTTGCCAGGGCTTCAGCGCCGGCCTTGGGATCGTGGAAGAGTTTTTCCACATCGTGGGCCACGCCTTCATACTGCAGTTCCGGGCGTCCGAGAGAGTTCATGTAATTCCTGAGCTTGTTTACGATGCCGTCCTTAACATCCGAAGTTTTATTTGTGATCTGTTCTATTACCATATAAACTTTATCAACCATTCTTTCGGCCTCTTCCTGGCTTATATCCTGCCTCTGGGCTATAACCCGGGCAACATCCTGGCGGTCAATATGGCTCAGGCGGTTTTTAAGTGAATCAGCAGCACCTTTAGGGTCTGTGAAGAGTCTTTCCAGGTCCCTTTTTATAGCATCGGGATTAAGCTCCTCTTTATTCGTGCTCCTCAGATAGTCCTCAAACTGCATGCGTGTTCTCTCGGCTTCTTCTTTTGACATGCCCGACATCTGAAGCGCCGAATCGGCTACTTTTGAAGCGGTATCCTTATCAGACTTTGCTTCTTCCTTTATTTTTGAAAAAGCGTTCGAGAACTTTTCTGCTACGGGGCGTGCATCTTCATCGGTGTAGCCGTGAGTCCTTAATGTTGCAACAAGAGTATCGGTATCGAGAAATGGAGTGCTGTGGTCCTGAATTGCGCGTATCTCTGTGTGGTCCAGCATCTTAGCAAATTCCATTGCCATCTGCCCGGGATCTATTCTCTGGGGCTTTAACTGATTGACGTAGTTTTGTATCGTTTTCTTCAGGTCGTCTGCATCCGTGTCCCCAAAGATCTCTTCGCGGACCGCCCCGGCAACCTTGGCTGCCGTATCGGCAACTTTATCTTCGTCCGATTTTGAGAAAATTGATGCCGTCATGTTATACGCAGTCCTCAGTCCCGTTGCAGCAAGCCTTACCAGTGAGCCAACCAAAGAGGAAACGGCGCTGACTTCTATTGTCATCATAGCCACATAAAAAAGACCCCAGATAACGAGTCCAAGCACCATACCCACGGTTCTGTTGGAAGTAAGGCTGAGTTCCGTAGCCAGCCAGCTGGCAAAGAAAAGCGCTATGCTTGCCGTCAGGAGCGTCCAGATACCGAAAGCGCTGCTAATTGTGCGTATGCTTTCGTTAACAGAAGGGGAATCGTCGCTATGGGAAACGTGCACATTCTTACCGCCTTTTTTCCCGCCGGTCACAGTGCTCAGCATTGTAAGTCCCGAGGCAACTGAAAGATTTGTCAGTATCAGCTGGAAAGCCACTGCAAGAATGACTCCCGCAATAATGCCGACAATATAATTGCCTGCACCCGGCATTACAGCCACCTGCTGAGTAGGGGCCACGCCCGCGTCCTGAACGTCCTGCGCAAAAGACAACACCGGCAGCACAGCCGCAGCTATCATCCAGAAGAAGAGCAGTTTATAGATTTTTAATTTATTCATTTTTTCTCCTTTCATTTATAAAGCATATAAGTATAAAAAACCCGGAGGCCCCCTGAAAAAGCCAGCTTATATGTTTCCTTTCAATGAATAACAAATGGAATAAATTTCAAGACCGATATTAATGGGGAAGGGAAGGGTTGACAGGAAGGAAAAAATCTGCCCGCGGCGCAAAATTGGCGGGGGCAGATTATAAATTATTTTTCAGGAATAAGATGTAAGGCAAAATGTCTATAACATCTTCCTCCGGCCTACGATCATTCTGTAGACTGCAAGTACTATTACGGCGCCGACTACTGCCCCGATGAACCCTGCCGACTCCCCGGGGCGATAGAGGCCCAGCATTCTGCCAAGGTATGTTGCAACAACGGCTCCCACAATGCCAAGAATTACCGTAATTACGCATCCACCCGGATCTTTTCCCGGCATCAGAAGCTTTGCGATGCCACCCGCAATTCCGCCTATAATTATTGCTCCTATTAGTTGAATCATATTTCCCTCTTTCTGTCTATAAAATTATTTTACTCACCACCTCATTCACATTCAATTATTTTTAAGTGCACTTCCGGGGTACAGGCAGGCCTTACTAATTTGCTTGATTTGATCGGGGAAAAGAAGTATTTTCGGACTATAAAATCTGATAAGATTAAACCAATTTTCCGGAAAATAAAATGAAAAGAAAAGTAGTTAAAATAGACGAGGACCTCTGCGACGGCTGCGGAGTTTGCATTCCTAACTGCGCCGAAGGAGCCCTGCAGTTAATTGACGGCAAGGCGCGACTTATAAGTGACCTGTTCTGTGACGGACTGGGTGCATGCCTTGGGCACTGCCCGCAGGGAGCAATTGAAATTGAGGAAAGGGAAGCTGAAGCCTACGATGAGAAGAAGGTAATGGATTACATTGTAAAAGGGGGAAGGAATGTCATTTTAGCCCACCTCACGCACATGAAAGAGCACAATGAACTGGGCTACCTTAAAGAAGCAATTGAATACCTGAGGGAAAACGGTATTGAAGTGCCCGCAGAACTCACGGCCGGCGGAAGCCATCCGCATCACGCAGGGTGCCCCGGTTCGCGCACGCTTGAAATTAAAAGGCCGCAGGAAAGGAAAAAGGAAAATTCTCCGGCAAGGGAATCCCTTCTCAGGCAGTGGCCCGTTCAGCTTCATCTCTTAAATCCTTCTGCCTCATATTTTAACAATGCCGACGTGCTCCTGGCAGCCGACTGTACGGCATTTGCCGCCGGGGATTTTCATCAGGATTATCTTGACGGCAAGACCCTTGCCATTGCATGCCCGAAGCTCGATCAGGGAAAAGACATTTATCTTAAGAAGCTTCAGATGATGATTGAAGACTCGGGTATCAGGTCCATTACCGTTTTAATTATGGAAGTGCCCTGCTGCCGGGGTCTTTTGCAGCTTGCCCAGCAGGCGGTTGCACTCTCAGGCAGGGAATTGCCGGTAAATGTTATAGTCCTGAATATTCAGGGGGAGAAGATTCTGGAAAGGGAAGTTTAATTTAAATCGTCCGGGCGCACGGCGGTGCGCCCCTGGAGAAATGATTTAATCTCTTGTCTTAACGAGGCATCTCAAGACCTCGGCCACGCTCCAGGCCTGTGCTATGCAGCCTCTGGGGGTAAATGGCTGCTCGGCATCAAAGATCTCGCTTATTGATCCTATGCAGGCTTCGTTAAGGTGGTGATTAAACCCTTCTAAAAATCTGCGGGCTCCTTTGGTATCGTTGTCATTTAGTTTCAGCCATGCATCAATAAAAGGCCCGATGAGCCATGCCCAGACAGTCCCCTGGTGGTAGGCGGCATCACGCGCCCTCAGATCACCGAAATATTTTGCTTTATAGTCAGGATTGCCCGGCGCCAGGGATCTCAGGCCCATTGGGGTAAGGAGCCTCTCCTGAACCACCTGCATTACAGGTTCCCACTTATCCCGGTTAAGCACTGGGTTTGGAAGTGAAATTGCAAAGACCTGGTTCGGCCGGCAGGAGGAGTCGTCGCCTTTTTCACCGTCTACAACGTCATAAAGATATCCCCCCGGCTCGTACCAGAAGCGCTTATTGAATGACTCCCTGACACGCTGCGAATGTTCTCTAACCTGTCCTGCCGACTCATCTCCTTCTTCCTCAGACAGCCATCCTTCCATGAGGCAGAGTGCATTATACCAGAGGGCATTTATTTCAACAGCCTTACCGCGCCTTGGCGTTACCACCCAGTCCTCAACCTTTGCATCCATCCATGTCAGCTGATAGCCTTCCTGTCCCTGTCTTAAAAGCCCGTCCTTTGGATCAACGCCAATATTAAATCTAGTGCCGCGTATGTGGTAGTCGATGATGCTTTTAAGTTTTGGAAGTATGAGTCTGAGTGTTTCTCTGTCGCCTGTAAGGTTAAGGTATCTGTCGAGAGCGTGGAAAAACCACAGTGTTGCATCAGCCGTATGATAAAGGCCCTGCTTTTCTCCTTCGGGGAACATGTTTGGGATAAGTCCGTCTTTTACGTAATGTGCAAATGTCCTTAATATCCATCCCGCCTCATTATGGCGGCCCGTAGCAAGTGTCAGGCCCTCAAGGCTTATCATGGTGTCGCGCCCCCAGTCTGTAAACCAGTGGTAGCCTGCTATAACCGTTCTTACCTCGTCGCCAGAGGCACGCGCACGCGCGGCATCTTCAACGCGGCCAGCGGGTGTAATAATAAACTGGTCTGCAGCAAGCACAAACTCCGATATCTCATGATCTTCCGTCTCAGGGCAGGCCGCAGATATCAGTCTTCTTCTTCTTTCTTTTTCGGCATCCATAGCTTCCTTAGGCTGGAGTGCAAGTATTGTCTGCCACGATTCGGTTGATGCCACCAGTGTTGCGTCGTGGGTGCCGTCGAGCTCGGTTGAAAAGTATCCCGGGCTCCAGAGCAGTCCTCTCGAATCATAGCCGCGTTCGGCCTCTATTCTGTAGAAGAGCTCTCTTACACTTCCTTTGTCCGAAGTAAGTGTTGCTCTTTCGCCGTAGAGAAGCATTCTTAAAGAGGGAAGGTCCGTTCCGGCCGAGACCTCGAAGCGGTCGTTTATTACTGTAAGGACATAAGGCTTATGGAGCTCTTCGCTTACAGCAGCCTCATGCGGCCTGAAGTGCATTGAAGGTCGCACCAGCAGTGTAACGGGGCCCTGGCCCGAGGTAATCCTGTAGTTTACGTGAACCGTATTCTGCATATGAGGCATAAGGAGGGTTTTTTCCAGAGTAACTCCGTTTATTTCAAATTTCCAGACCGGGAGTCCCTGGTCGAGGCGGAATTCGGCAAGGTGCCCCGCTCCCGGGATTTCGAGCACGCTCTCGGCCCTTTCCTCTGAGCCCAGCTGGACCTTTGTGCCGTCGGGGAAAAGAATCTGTTCTGAGAGGTGGTTCAGCATTACCATGCGCCCGTGCGGCGCGGGCAGTGCAGAGATTAAAAGACCATGATAACGCCTTGTAACCACTCCCGAGATGCTTCCTGAGGCGTAGCCCCCGAGGCCGTTTGACACGAGCCATTCGCGTGTCAGCAGCGGCTCCAGGCTTCCGTCTTTTTCTTTCTTCCAGGGCAGTGAGCGCACTAGTATATTCATTTTCTCCCTCTTTACTGTTCTTCACTTTTACTTTTTTTGGTTTCAGATGGATTTTCAACTTTCTTTGCCATTAAAAGCACAGCCGCATGCCCCTGTATTCTCCAGGCGCCTTCTGCCTGAACGTCGGGGCTTCCGCAGCCACCGTATTCTGGTTTTTCGCTTGCCCAAAGTGTCTTCCAGATTCTCCCTTCAGGAGGTGCAAGCAGGGGCTCGGGTACAATTATAAGCTCAATATCCCGTCCAAGATTTACAATTAAAAGCCTGTCGCTGCCATCATCATCAAAAAATCTCAGCAGAAAAGCTTCATCGGCCAGTACAGCGCCATCCATCATCCGGCGTTCCTGGCGGCTTAGGACAGGGTCCTCACGTCTTAACGTCAGAAGGTCCCTGTGCATTTTATAAATTGCGGCATGGCTCTGCCTTTCGGCGAAGTCGATCTTTGAGCGTTCAAATGTTCTTTGGCTTGCCGGATCGGGAAGGCACCACTGCATCTCAGGCGTGGCAAGGCTGGGGAACTGAGCCAGGAATTCCGAGCGTCCTTCTGCGACCTTCTGTGCCAGTTCCTTATTGTGGTCCGCGAAATAATAGAACGGGTTTGAAGAGGCAAATTCCTGTCCCTGGAAAAGCATTGGTGTTCCGGGTGCAAGGAGGAAAAGAGCCGTCATTGCCTTGTATTTGCCGGGAGAGGTCAGTTCATGAATTCTCTGCCCGCGCCCGGAGTTTGCAATCTGGTCGTGGTTTTGTATAAAAGTACAGAAGTTCCCGGGCCTCAGGTGGAAGCTCTGCGTTCCGCGGTGTTTTTTCTGCCACCTGTAATACTGCCCCTGATAGAGGTAACCGTACTTGAAAGCTGAAATAAACTCCTGCGGTTTTCCAAGGTAATCCGTATAGTAGGCCTCATTGTGTCCTGTGAGAGCAACCATAGCGCTATGGTGCAGGTCGTCATTCCAGAGGCAGTCCATACCGTAGCCCTTTTTCTCAAGGGGTTCTACGAGCTTTGCCTTCTGGGGCTCGTTTTCAGCAACAATAAACGTCCTGCGGTTTTTGCCGGCAAGTCTTACTGTTTTTGTTATTTCAGCAAGCACATGTGTTTCAGAGTCGTCGAATATCTGCTGAGTTGCATCCAGCCTGAGTCCGTCGAAGTGGAACTCGTCAACCCAGTATCTGGCGTTTGCAATAAAGAATTCCCTTACCGGAGCAGAATTCTCCCCGTCAAAATTTATTGCTTCACCCCATTCATTTTTATATTTATCTGTAAAATAATGGGAAGTAAATTCTTTCAGGTAATTCCCGTCAGGCCCAAAGTGGTTATAGACTACGTCCAGTATGACGCCAAGTCCTTCTTTATGCGCCTGGTCTATAAAAATCCTGAGGTCATCCGGCTTTCCATAAACATGCATCGGGGCAAAGAGGTCGACCCCGTCATAGCCCCAGCCGAAATTTCCTGAAAACTCTGCAACCGGCATCAGTTCCAAAACTGTAATGCCAATTTCTTTGAGGTGTTTTAATTCCTTAACGGCCGAAAGATAAGTCCCTTCGCGTGTAAAGGTGCCGATATGCATCTCATAGATGACCTGCCCTTTAGGTTCCAAGCCTTTCCAGCGGGAGTCGCCCCACTGAAATTTTTCAGAATCAACAACCTGCGAAGGCCCGTGAGGCCCTTCCGGCTGGTAGCGGCTGGCAGGATCGGGAAGAAGATATTTACCGTTATCAATCCTGAAGCGGTAAAGTGTTCCTTCCTTAGCTCTTTCCACAAGCACTGAAAAGTACCCGTTGCCTTCTGAAGTCATTCCGTAAGAACGGCCCTGTGCCTGCCCCTCTTCTTCAAGGACGACCTCCGCCTTTTTATGATCCGGTGCCCAAAGCCGGAAATGCACACCCCCGTCCTTTTGAATCTCTGCTCCAATGGGATACCTTCTGGTTTTTATGGCATGCTGTTCTTCAAGCTGCCTGATCTTGTCTGCCGGCATTTCCTTAATCCTCTCAATTTCTTTTATTATTCACACAAATCTTATTCACATTCGACAGATCAAAGCCAGGAGCAATTCATAATCTATAGTATGTTTTTTTGAAACGAAGGTTTTGTTCAATGATGACTGGCCTATCCCTTAAGCGATTAAAATATAATATTCTTTTTACCCTTTTAAGTCAATCCAATAAGGGTGGAAATGCGCATTTAATATTTGTCTTCCACCTACCCTAAAAGCGCCTTGAATTTGAAGGGCTCCTTCGGTTTATTGATAATATATACCACAAGGAGACAGATCATGGCCATTTCCCTTTCACCGGAAAAGCTGAAAAGATATAAAGATATAGCAATGCTGCTTGTTAAATACGGAAGCAAAGACATTGTAAAGACAACCGGCACTGACGACACGATGCTGGAAGATGAAATTGTGTCGGGAGACATTAAAAAAGGGGACCCGGAGCAGCTTGCGCGCGACCTCGAGGAGCTGGGCCCTACATTTATCAAACTGGGGCAGCTTCTTTCGACCCGGCCCGACTTTCTGCCGCAGCCTTACCTGGACGCTCTTTCGCGCCTGCAGGATAACGTAAAACCTTTTTCATTTGAAGAGGTTGAACAGATCGTTCAGGATGAACTGGGTGTAAGAATTTCAAAAGCCTTTATGGAATTTAACCCTGAGCCTATGGCGGCAGCATCGTTAGGACAGGTGCACAAGGCCAAACTGCGCGACGGACGCCCGGTTGCCATAAAAGTCCAGCGCCCCGGAATAAGGGAAACCATTTTGCATGACCTCGGGGCATTAAACGACATTGCCGATACGCTCGACCGCCACACTGATGCAGGCAGGCGCTATTCGTTCCAGAATATACTTGGCGAATTTAAGAAAGCCCTCCTTCAGGAGCTGGACTACCGTCAGGAAGCGCAGAACCTTATTAAACTGGGGCAGAACCTGGAACGCTACCCGGATATAATTGTCCCTCAGCCTGTTGAAGACTATTCCTCCTCAAAAGTCCTTACAATGGATTTCGTAAGGGGAACAAAAGTAACATCTTTAAGCCCGCTGGCTTATATTGACCTTGACGGGAAAAAACTTGCCCGCGAGCTTTTTGAGGCATATCTCGACCAGGTTTTAATTGACGGATTTTTCCATGCCGATCCCCACCCCGGAAACGTTTTTATTACGGATGACCACAAGGTTGCCCTCATCGACCTCGGCATGGTAGCCCGTGTGGACCCGGAGGTAAGGGAAAGCCTGCTTAAACTTCTTCTTTATGTCAGTGACGGCAGGGGAAAAGATGCTGCCGAGATCAGTAAGGGCCTGGGGACGCCGCTTCACGACTTTGATGAAGAGAAATTTACGCAGGAGGTTACTGAATTTGTTGCCAGAAGCCATGACGCAACATTAGAACAGATTAAGGTCGGCCGCGTGGTGGTTGAACTTACCCGCATTGCAGCAAATAACGGCATCAGGACGCCTTCGGAACTGACCATGCTGGGAAAAACACTTTTGAACCTGGATCAGATAGGGCGCACGCTTGACCCGGAATTTAACCCGAACGCAGTCATTCGCGAGCACGCGGATACAATACTCAGGCGCCACTTCTTCAGAAAGGCTTCTCCGGGAAACATATTCAGCTCGCTTCTGGAGGTAAACGAGCTCGTGCAGAAGTTTCCCTCGCGCCTGAACTCACTCATGGACGCGCTTGCAAATAACCGCTTCCAGCTGAAGATAGACGCAATTGACGACCTGCGCCTCATGGAAAACATGCAGAAAATTGCAAACAGGATTGCCATGGGAATTGTCCTCGGTGCTCTTATTATCGGTGCGGCCTTGATGATGAGGGTCAACAGCCCCTTTACAATTTTAGGCTACCCGGGCATAGCCATAATAATGTTTCTTGCGGCGGCGGCTTTCGGATTCGTACTTGTCATTAATATATTGATGAGAGATGAGTGGGGTAAAAGAAGGCCTCCCCGGTAGCATACAGCTTTTAAGGCTCAGGATTACTCCTCCTCCTGAGCCTCCTTAATTTATAGAGAAAAATTTTTCCATTTGCTTATCACTCTCCCGTCTTATACATTTATTTCATCGCGCCCTTATATCCGACCGGTTGTCTTATATATTTTATTACATCTGCCATGTCATATTCAGGAGCAGATCCTGAAGTATCTTCATCATGATTTTATTTTGAAAGGATAGATCTATGATAGTTGTTCGTGACATTTTCAGATTAAAGTTCGGCAAGGCCAAAGAGGCTCTTGCGCTTTGGAGGGAAGGCAGTGAAACCTTAAGAAATTTAGGACACCTGCCCGACAGGATGCTGACCGATCTTACAGGCACTTACTACACTCTTGTACTGGAAACTTCCTACAAAAACATCACTGAATTTGAAGAATCGCTTCCTAAAATTTTTTCTAATGAGAAGTACCAGCAATGGTACCAAAGATTTATTCCACTGGCTGAGGCGGGCTACCGTGAGATTTTCAGGGTAGTGGAATAAGAAGTGAATTCCCGGGATGCCTTTGCTGCCCGGGAAATTTTCATGTAATGTCGGCAAATAAAGCGCCTGTAACTTTTATAAGTTCAACGGGATTAATTTTAATCTGCGTGCCCCGGACGCCCGCACTCACATAGATATCATCAAAAATCTGTGCTGTTTCATCTATATATGTAGGATAGCTTTTCTTCATTCCTATAGGTGAGCATCCGCCCCTGATGTATCCGGTAAGCGGCAGGAGTTCCTTTACCTTTATCATCTCAATATTTTTATTGCCGCTTACAACGGCGGCTTTTTTCAGGTCAAGTTCCGCATTAGCAGGGATGCAGAAAACAGTTATGCCCGTTTTATCGCCGCGGGCTACCAAAGTCTTGAAAACCGATTCGTGTTCCGCCCCGATTTTATCGGCCACCGTTATGGCATCCAGACCATCTTCATTATAATCATAGGAAACTGTGGAATGCTTCACTCCGTGAGATTCCAGTATCCTGACGGCATTTGTCTTTGACATACTAAATAGATTTTTTTGTTTATTCATAAATTATCTTAAATTATACTGTTTTTCAATTATTAAAGGCTTCTTTGGGCTCTGCTGCAATAAAATAATTACCTATTGATAAGTTTTTATAATAAAGTTAAATTTGCATGTAAGTTTACTGTTAATTAATACTTGTTTGTTTCGATAATAATACGGGAGGCCCTCTATGTGCAGAAAGGTTTCCGGTATTAAGAACTACGGATTAGAACCGATTTTATATATAAGTCAGGAATTATTTAAGAATGAATGAAAATTCAAAACCCAGACTTTTGGTAGTTGAAGACGATTTTGAGAACCAGAAGTTTCTGCAGATCTTCTTAAAAAGAAAGTTTGACGTGGAAATTTGCGATTCCGAAGAAACTTTTTATGAAAAATTAAATAATAACAGCTTCGACATTATTCTTATGGATATATCCCTTCGCGGCAAAAAAGACGGACTGCAGCTTACAAGGGAAATAAGACAGATGCCTCAATACTCCGCGCTTCCGGTTGTAGGCCTGTCGGCTCACGCATTTCAGAAAGATAAAGATAATGCCTATAGTGCCGGCGTAGATGTATTTCTGACAAAGCCGGTTCAGAACGACGTCCTCATGGACACTCTGGTAAAGACTCTGGAAGAAAAGTCAGGTATCCGCCTGAACTGATTTTTACTTTTTTAGAAACTTTGTACAGAGAGATTTTTAAGACAGGATGAACTGCACCTTTTTTGAAGTTCAGACTGTCTTTTCTTTTTTATGGCGGACTGCCGCCTCTCTTTCCCTCACAAGTTCCTGACGTATAAAGTGTCCCAATTAATGAACAGCAACTGTTTACTCGTATAGTTTCCGGGAATAGCCTGTGCTGCCCGGGGATGTAACTTTTTTTCAATCCTGGCGTCTAAAGTTATAGTTACGGGAAATTTGGGGGCTGAATGCATTCTGGCATTCAGTTTGATTTAAGTTTTTATACTTTTAATTTTAATAAATCGGAGAAAATATGCTGAAACCTTCACTTTTAATTTCTTTATTTCTTCTGGCATTTGTTCTGCCGCTTTCAGCCCAGGAGAAAGACTCGACGGACATCTGGGAAGACTGGGGAGATGAGGATAATACAGAATGTACAACCAGCCATGGCCGCGATTACGGCTTTATGCAGTTTCATAGCTTCGGCGGCAAGCCGACCATTGAATTGACTTACGGAAACTCGAACGTCGGGATCAAATCTTTCGGCAAGCTTTCACAGAGGGACTTTGCAAATGTGGGTTCAGCTGAATTAAGGCTGAGCTACAGCCGTCTGGAAGATTACGACGATTACATAGTCAGGTACAGGAACCGTTTCTTTTTTGTCAGCAACAATTCAACCGATCTCGTTTCCAAGAAAGGCACTGCCTCCGATATCAGTTCAGACCTCTGGCGTTTCGGTTTCGGCACTCAGGATGGATACGGCTATAAGATAGGCAGTTCGGCCATAGTTCCCTACACTTCAAATTCATTCGTCTGGTCGAGAGTTGACTGGGACCTGCCCGAAGGGGGCACTCTTCCGGGAATGACGGCGGAGGATCAGAACAGGCTCGATCTTTTTAACAACGCCTTCCGCTTCGGCTCCATGACAGAAGGGGGAGTTAAGCTTCAGATTGTGCCTCTTTTTACGCTTAATGCGGGATATGAAAGGTCGGTCATTTTCCCGCGCTATCTGGTCTGGAAGCAGCTGGGAAGCCTTGCCGTTGAAGCAGCAGCACTTGGCCTGGCCGATATGTTTGCAGGCGAAGTAATGGATTCTTCTCCTGCGGCAGGACCGATCATCAACTTCCTTCTTAAGAGCGGTGTTTCCTATGCAGTCTACCAGTTAAGGCGTGAGAAAATGAACTGGCCCTTTAACTCAGCCGAACCTCTTACCTACGACACCTGGAAAATCGGCATGACGTTCACTTTTTAAGTTTTAAGTTTTGAGTTATAAGTTTTAAGTGAAAAAACAGAACCCGGAAATGGAAACAGCTTCCGGGTTTCTTTTTTTTAAAGAAGAGGAATATATTTCCCTTAATTCAGCTATATTAAGGAATAAGTTTACATTTTTTTGACGAATTACCTTTATGATTGAAATCAGGGATCTGTATAAAAATTTCGGCGGCAAGCAGGTTTTGCAGGGCATCAACCTGGATATTACGCCGGGAGAATCCATAGCAATTATAGGCAGAAGCGGCGGCGGAAAAAGTGTGCTTCTAAAGCATATAGTCGGGCTCCTTTCACCCGACCAGGGCTACGTTAAAGTTGAGGGGCAGAATGTCAGTGAACTCAGCGGCAGGCAGTTATACGATATCAGGCGTAAATTCGGGTTTCTGTTTCAGGGGGCTGCACTTTTTGACTCAATGACAGTCGGAGAAAATGTTGCCCTGCCGATAGTGGAAAACAACCACACCATTTCTCCTTCGGAAGTAAGAACGCTGGTGGAAAATAAGCTTGAGCTTGTGGGGCTGCCGAATATTCAGCACCTTAAACCGGCGGAACTTTCAGGAGGCATGAAAAAAAGGGTCGGGCTTGCACGCGCTCTTGTCACCAACCCGGGTTATATACTCTATGATGAACCGACCACGGGGCTTGACCCGATTATGTCTGATTCAATAGACTATCTTATCAAAGAACTCTCTCAAAAACTCAACGTCACCTCCATTGTCGTTACGCACGACATGGTAAGCGTAAAGAATGTTGCCGATAAGGTGGCGCTCATTCACGAGGGAAAAATATACTTCCACGGAACACCCGACGAGCTCTTAAAGTCAGAGGACCAGATCATAATAAACTTCATAAAAAGGACCGGATTTTAGGAATTTATTTCTCCTTTAATGCGTTTTATTTTCGGGTAAAGGCGCCTTTAATTTAGATAAGGTTAAATAAAGATAGAGAAGAATTTTTATGGCTAAAGTAAAGACTAAGTTCATCTGCTCAAACTGCGGATTTGAATCGATCAAATGGCTGGGCCGCTGCCCGGAGTGTGAGCAGTGGAATACATTTTCAGAAGAGATAGTTGAATCGGAAAAAGAAAAGCTGAAACAGTCCGTCAGGCGTTCAGGCTTCACGGTTTCAAAGCTAAAAGAGATCAACTCGGTTGAGTCCGACAGGGTAGGAACAAACATCCAGGAATTTGACAGGGTTTTAGGCGGCGGGCTCATGCCCGGCTCCATAGTGCTAATAGGCGGAGATCCCGGAATTGGAAAGTCCACGCTCGTTATGCAGGCGGCTTCACAAATCAAGGATAAGGTGCTTTATGTAACAGGCGAGGAATCGAACCGTCAGATCAAGCTCAGGGCCTCAAGGCTCGGCGTGGAATCGGATAATTTTTATGTGCTTGCCGAGACAGAGATGGACAATATTGTCTGTGCCATGGAAGACATACAGCCCGGGGTTATAATTATAGATTCAATACAGACGATGCACAAGTCGGACCTGGATAATGCGCCCGGCACGGTGACGCAGATAAGGGAATGCACCTCACAGCTGATGAAGATTGCAAAAACAACACAGCAGGTTGTAATTTTAATTGGCCACGTTACAAAAGAGGGGATGATTGCGGGTCCCAAGATACTGGAGCACGTTGTTGACACGGTGCTTCAGTTTGAAGGGGAGCGCCACCACAGCTACAGAATCTTAAGGGCACAGAAAAACCGATTCGGCAGCACAAATGAGATCGGAATTTTCGAAATGCACGACACGGGGCTTACAGAGGTTAAAAACCCGAGCGAGATTTTCTTAAGTGAGCGCGACCACAGGACAACAGGTTCTGCCGTAACCTCAAGCATGGAAGGAACGCGCCCGATACTGCTTGAAGTGCAGGCACTAGTTACGCCATCGAACTACGGCAATCCGCAGAGAGTAGCTACAGGCTTCGATTACAGGAGGCTTTCCATTCTCCTGGCCGTTCTGGAGAAAAGGGCGGGCTTAAGGCTTTCTTCGGCAAACGTATTTCTTAACATGGCGGGCGGCGTAAAAATAGACGAGCCGGCCGTGGATCTTGCCGTCTGCTGCAGCATAGCGTCAAGTCTACTTGACCGCAACGTTGACAGCAACTATGTTATGATAGGTGAGGTGGGTTTAGGAGGCGAGATCAGAAGCATCAGCCACATAGATAAAAGGATACAGGAAGCCGAAAAACTGGGCTTCAGTAACATTATTATTCCGCGCAACAACATGAAATCTTTAGGCTCGCGCTCGGGCATAAAAGTAGTTCCGGTGGACAATCTGACCAGCGCCATCAACGCAGTTCTGCAGTAAATGGCCCAAATGTGACCGGAAGCACATGGGAAGAAAAAAAAGTCATCGATGTATTTTTTTCTACAAATTGATTTGCTTTTATGAAAATTCCAATTATATTTAAAGGTGCCAAAAGCACAAAACTAGTTTCATTAATTTTTTTTTAGAGGTATTTTCGTGAGTACTAAACTTTTTGTGGGAAGTCTCCCCTGGGCTGTTACCGACGCCACCTTAAAATCAACTTTTGAATCTTACGGTACTGTCGTGTCAGCAAAAGTAATTACCGATCGCCAGACCGGTAAATCTAGAGGATTCGGCTTTGTTGAAATGGAGAACGAATCTGATGCAAATGCTGCAATTAAAGCACTTAATGGTAGCCAGTTGAACGGTCGTAGTATCATTGTCAACGAAGCAAAACCCCAAAAGTAAAGGTTTTTAATTGTTCGCATTGTAAAGCACTCTGAATGATGAGTGCTTTTCTATTTTTAAACTCTACCACATAAAAGCATTCGCGCCGGAACTTAGAAGCCGTTTTTTTCGCGCGTCCTTAAGGTGCAGGGGATATTATGTGCCAGAAAGGAACATGGCGTACGATTCTGAAAGTCATAACAGTTTGTAGCCCAAATTGACCATGCCCCATAGTCGCAAACGTTTACCACCTCCGGAATAAACCCTTATTGCGGAATAAGTCCTGTTCAGCTTCATTAATTCAGCTTCATAAATCTAGAATCTTTATTTTATAAATCATATCTTAAGAGAAAGGGAAGTCTATTCCCCTTAAAGGCTATTTCACAAATTTTTCTGTAAGGACATCTGAAGCCTATGGCAAAGAAAGTCGCAGTAACCGGAGCAACCGGCCTGATCGGAGGCCACCTGCTTAAAGCCCTCGTAGAAAGGGGAGATGAAGTTACGGTTTTATCCCGTTCCCCCCTGCATGCAAAAGAAGCCTTACCCGGCGCCGGCGCCTATATAAAGTGGGATTCAGAAAAAGGCTCTGAAGGCCGTGACTACGCAAGCGGCCTTGATGCCGTTATTCATCTTGCGGCCACACCCGTAATGGACAAAAGATGGAATGAAGGCTACAAGCAGGAGATACTTAAAAGCCGGCAGGACGGCACACGCATGCTTGCAGGTGAACTTGCCGAAAGCTCCCCGAAGCCTGAAGTCCTGGTTACGGCATCCGCAATAGGCTATTACGGCGTTTCAAGAAAAGATCCCTTAACCGAAAGTGACCACCCGGGCATGGACTTTCTTGCCGAAGTCTGCAAGCTCTGGGAAGGGGAGGCTCAAATGGTAGAACAATTTGGAATCAGGCGCGTGAGCCTCCGGCTTGGAATTGTGCTTGACAGAAAGGGCGGCGCTTTGAAAAAAATGTTAACTCCCTTTAAGTTTTTTATAGGCGGCCCTTTGGGCAAGGGCGATCAGGGTTTCTCATGGATACACATTGATGACGTTGTAAGTATTTTTCTAAAGGCAATTGACGACAGAAAGATGACTGGGGCGTACAACGCAACTTCGCCTAAGCCTCTTACAATGAAAGAGTTTGCATCTCTTATAGGAAAAGCCATGCACAGGCCTTCCTGGCTGAAGGTACCTGAATTTGCGCTGGACATGGTGGTAGGTGAAGGCGCCTATACAATTACGAACGCCCCTGTTGTACTTCCCAAAAGACTGATGGAAATGGGTTTTAAGTTTAAGTTTCCGGATGCCGGGGAGGCCCTGAAGGACATAGTAAAAAAAAGAGGGTAAGCATTTACTTACCCTTGGGAGAGAAAATTATTCCAGCCATGAAACGACTTCATACTTATCGGTCGCAGGGAAGTATGGCGGCGAGTTAAGCATGAGGCGTTCATCAAAAATAATCCTTTCGCGGTATCCGTTTGTAATCATGTTGCCAGAGTACACGCCGGTCGTGCGTCCCTGGTATTCAACTACTCCGCCAAAGACTTTCATTGTGCCGCTATAGGGCATGGACTCATTTACGAGACCAAGACCGCCTTTATAAGCAAAGATTGTGGCGTCTATATTTACATTGAACCTATTTGCGAGGTTATCGCTTATGAGTACATTATTCGAAGAAATAATACCAAGCATATCGGTGCTGGAAGGATTGGTAAGCGGATTACTCTTATATCGTATATCATCCTCAATATAAACGTTGCCCGTTCCGTTACCTGAGGACTGGTCGGCAATTACGGTATATTTGCCGCTTACGACGCCTTTGAGGTAGAGGTTTCCTTTTTCCACATAAATAACGCCGTTCGGGGCAAATGCGCTTAGGGATACTGTCGTGTCAGGGTTCCAGCTTCCCGAGTCAAATCTTCTGCTGTAGGTAACGGTTGCGTTTCCGTTAAAAGTCAGTCTGACGTCGACTTTACCGGCGCCTCCGGCATTAAAGACATAACCGCCTGCCTGAGCAGCTGCTTTAGTGTCGGAGGTCGACCAGTTGAGGGGAACATCTACTCCGCTTTCGAATCCGCCGTAAAACTTTGGGGATGTATTCTTGTCCACCAGCTTCAGTCCGTTCTTGGCCGAAGCCTTTCCCTGGAAGACAGGACTTCCTTTGACATTCAATTTACCCTGAGTATGAAAAGGCCCTGTAATTGTATCACCCGTGGCAAGGAAAGTGTTGCCCGGGAATATATTTGTATAATATGCATATTTTGAAAATCCGCTGGGCTGAAGGAGTATTACAACTTTTTTGGATATGCCCTGAAACTCGCCCGTTGAAGTTATTCTTTTCTTTTGCTGGCCCGCATCTTCCACTGTTACATTAATTTTGCCGGAGGAAAATGGAAGATTTGTATAACCTGCATTCCAATTCTTATCCAAAAAGATCTCATTAGCCGCCATGTTAGCACCGCTGACGGCAATATTATGGGCGACGGTGTTTTTATAATATTCCACGTTATTGTCCACGGCGCTTCCCGTAAGGCGCCCGTAGTTCATGCTGGCAACCAGAAAAATCAGGCTGAAGCCCAAAACCATATATATACTTGCCTTGCCGCCCATTAAAACCTCCTTCTCTACCTGTTCCGAATATTACGTGCCGCCAGACGTATCTGGCGCCAGAAGGCATTTGAATACTGCTGGTCATAAGCCGACGTATTTTCACATTTTATGTCAATCTGCATTGTATAGATCTCGCCCGGGACTGTAACCGGAAATCGGATCGTGTCTCCAAGAGAATTAAAATATGTAAGCCTGAACTCCACCACCCCCAGGTTCGATCCGCGGGGCGGGGCGTTATTTATGACACGGTATAGCATCCTGTCCCTGGGATTCGGAGTCATTGAAAGCTCGCTTTTGGGTCCCAGGTAGTATTTAACCGTATCGACCTTGCCGTCCTCGGGGGCAACATCGCTTAAGAACCTTATGCTGGTCGAGTCAGCCGCAATAATAGCCTTTGAGGGAACCGGAATCTTTGTAAAGTCCTGGCAGTAGCCGATTTTCCTGAAGTCGTATTCCAGAAGCTGCACAGTTGCGACCAGGTTCTGTTGTACCTCCAGCTCTCCGCTGAAAGTATAAGTGTTCTGTGTAGCCGCTTCGTTGAGCCTCAGAAGGGTCAGGAAAAGCAGACCTCCAATGATCGTCGATCCGAATATGTCAATTAGTGTACTAAAGCCCATATGTCACCTGAAAAACCAGTAGCTAAATACAGACGAAAGCCTTACAGTATCCTGCATCGACGGGCTTGTAACAGTAACCTGAATTTTTTTATGCCACGTCTTTTGACTTACAAACACGTCCGGGCTTGCCGGATTAATGTAGCCCACTTTGCATCTTATAGTAAAAACCGCGCTTGGCATCGTGGAGTCCACTCTTTCATAATTATTGAAGTCGTCAAAATCGTTAAATGTGACGGGAGTTTCACCCGCCTCGGGCCCCAGGCTTGCCGGATCTGTAATTGCAGCGAGGCTTGAAACCGAGTTAGTATCAGTACTGCAGTCAAACGATTTTGAATTGGCTTCCTCTATCATTGAAGTGCCAAGAGAAACCGCAAGCACTCCATATTTTGTATTGTACATAACGTCCCCCGTGCTCATAAACGTTGTATTCATCCTGAGCACCAGCAGGGCAAGCAAAAACATTCCTCCGATCGTCAAAAACAGCTGACCCGAATTCATATACGCAAACGCCTTATAATTTTTCTAACAGCTTTGTTCTACATGTAAGTACGTAATTATCGACAGCCTGGGCCATAGAGTTAACACCTTCCACTCTTTTTTCGAAATATTTAAGCAACAAGAAAAGTGCCACTTTCACATTTAACACATTTAAGAGTCTTTCAGAGAAAATATTAACATAAAAGGCTAGAAAACGGTAATTTTTACAGGTAAATTGTACCGGAATTTTTATTATTGTAGCTCAAATTTAATTTGTAACCAAAGATTAAAATGCCGCGTCTAAATATCTGAGGGGCGGAAAACTGACAACCAATTACAAAAACCAGACGGGCGGTATTTATATGAGAACTTTCCTACTGTTGACATTTATTTTTTTTGAAACAGCTTTCGCAACGGGACTTAGCCAGAACAGAATTGTACTGAAAAAAACTGATATGCAGATCAATATAGACGGCGTGATAGACCCTGCCTGGAATACTGCTGATTCAGCCGAGATTCATTTCCAGAAGGAGCCCTTCTACGGGCAGGAGCCCTCGAAAAGAACCATAGCCAAAGTGCTTTCCACCGAAGACGCAATTTACTGCCTCATTGTAGCATACGATAATACGGGAAGCATACAGGTCAACTCCGGGACTCAGGACCAGTACGAGGGGGACCTGGTTTCAATAATGCTGGATACCTATAACGACAAACGTACCGCTTACCGCTTCTGCGTTACAGCAGCCGGAGTCAGAAGCGACTGCCGAATGATTGATGACGGACGCAACAGGGACTATAACTGGGACGGCGTCTGGTTCTCGGATTCGAAGGTCTACGACTGGGGTTACGTTGTTGAAATGAAAATCCCTTACAGATCAATCTCTTATACAAAGGATTCAAATGAATGGGGAATTGATTTCGACCGGTGGATACCAACTTCAAAAGAAGACCTCTACTGGAACCGCTATGAAAGAAGCGAGGGGCTTAGAATTTCCAAATTCGGCCGCATGATTTTTGACCAGGTACACCCTGAAAGCACTTCCATGAATTTTGAGATCTATCCCGTGGGACTTACAAACATGACACGTCTGGATAACGGGAAATACAAGGTAAAGCCCGATGCGGGGCTGGACATATTTTATAATCCTTCTCCCAGCCTTACATTCCAGCTGACGGCAAATCCCGACTTTGCACAGATAGAGGCCGACCCTTATTCATTTAACATTTCAAGGTACGAATCTCACTTCGACGAGAAGCGTCCCTTCTTCACGCAGGGAAACGAGATCTTTATGGCTTCGGGCAAGCAGACGAGTTCGGGGTTCTATCAGCCGCTTGAACTTTTCTACTCCAGAAGAATAGGCAGGAAGCTCCCCGACGGAGGCGAGGTGCCGATACTGGCCGGAACAAAAGCCTTTGGAAGGGTAGGAGACTGGGAGTACGGCGGATTTCTTGCCATGTCAGGAGATAAGGAATATACAGAGGATAGCGAACTGCGTAAGGAAGAGCCCGGATACTTCGGAGCGGCCCGCGTGAAAAAGCAGATCCTGGGCAACTCCACGCTCGGAATGCTTCTTGTAAACAAAAGTACAAAAGACGGCAATTCAGGAGTTGTTGACGTTGACGGAGCCTTCAGGGAGTCCGACTGGCAGCTTTCCTATCAGTTTGCGAGGTCCTTTAAGAACGGCTCGGGCGACTATGCCACTTCTGCAGGCTTTATGCTGATGAAGGAAACCTGGCTCCTCTTTACAAGAGGTAGATATATAGGAGAAAATTTCGACATTAGCGACGTGGGCTATGTACCGTGGAAAGGAACCGGACAGATAACGACGATTGCAGGACCGGTAATTTACTTCGACGAGGGTTTTGCAAAGTCTACGCTCATCTACCTTGGCGGAGCACTGGAATATGAAAAAGTGGACAATTACACAGACAGGACTGTAATTGTGGGCTGGAACCTGCAGATGAGGAGCAACTGGGGTTTTGAGTTTACGGGTGTCTACGGCCAAAGAAAAGACGAGGGGATTAACTACACTTCAAAGGAGCTCAGTCTCAGCTCCTGGTATGATATTTCGCCCTCGTGGTCGGCAAACCTGCAGGCAGGCATTTCCAAGACCTATAACTTCAGCCGCGACTATCTGGCTACATACATGTACATTAATAATTCTCTTGAATGGAAGGCCACAAAAAACCTGAATTTAGGGTATGACTATAACATGTGGATTGAGAACAAGCCCTCGGGTGACCTGGAGGATATAACGTATAACACAAGGCCTTTTGTTTCCGTTATTCCTGTAAACAACCTTACGCTCAGGCTTTATGTAGATAACGTTTATCTGAAATCTTCCGACCGCCTGGAAAGCCTTATAGCGGGATTTTTGTTCTCATATAATTTCCTTCCCAAGAGCTGGATATACTTTGCATACAATGAATCTCAGAGCAGGCTTCCTTTACTTGACGAGATGGGGCAGGAGCTCCCGGTCTACAAAATGAAAGTAACCGATAGAGCCTCGGTCTTCAAGATCAAATACCTGTATTATTTTTAAGAAAGAAAAAGTTTTAATCTAAGGAGCGGAAAATAAAATCCGCTCCCTGGAAATTCTTCAGCGGTTACGGTTTGAATAATGACTGGAATAGCTGTCAAGCAGGTTTCTGATAATCTTCTGGTACTGGCTTCCGTTCTCACGGGCAATCTTCTTAAAAAATTCCACACTCGATTTGCTCAGGTTCAGAGTAACCTTAACGTTATCCTCATTATAGACAAGTTCATCCGGCGAAGGAAGAAAGTCCTTAACTATTTCAACCCTGCCAATTTTCTCGTCAGTGTATTTTATTTTCTTTTTCATAAATTTGTTTCCCCTTTCTCCAGTATCCCGCTCCAATTAAAGATAAACATACATAAAATAAATATGGTTTCGCAAGCAACGCAAGAGACTGCCTGTTGACTTGGGAATAATTTAATACTATAATCAAGGGAAAATGATTCTTTGTCTCAAAAGAAAATACACATGAAATTCTGGAAGATTCTTAATTTGCATGAATCTGCCTGCGGTTCTTTTTTAGCATCAATCAAGCAGTTCACCTGAACAGAAGAATATTCTCCTTAACCATCAAGCCGTATCGGCTTGCAAGAGGATTTTGCCTGGGTTCTCTTTCCTCACCTTGTCTTGTAAAAAGCCCGGCAAAGTAGAGAGTGCCTATAATCTCGGGTCTGTCATCTATGGAAAATCCTGACTTAGACCACCTTAAAAGCATTATTTTGATGTATGCCGCGGCGTAAAGAATGTTCTTTGAGTCGGAGTTAAGCTTGGAAATAATTTCTTCCGGACTTTTACTCACCCTCAGTATTCCCTTATACTTATCCCCGGGATAGAAAGTGCTTTTGGAGTCATTTACCTGGCGCTCTATCCAATATGCAGTCTTAAGCTTTACTTGGCAGAAGCCGAGAGAGCTGTTTAGACCTGCATGGGCCAGTATGTTGTCAAAAGTCTCATCTTCCCAGTCATAGTTCATCGTTCTTTCCGTATAGATAACGGCCTTCAGTATTGAGGGATTTATATCCAGAAGCATTGAAGCCCGCTTTATCTCCTCATTATGCATCTTAATCTTATAAAGCGTCGAATCGGCACTTTCGGCCAGAATCCTTGAACAGAGGGAAATAGTAAAAGAAAAGATAATGAGTATTGTCTGGAAGAATTGTTTTCTGGGCATGTAAATGTATTTGTTAATTATTATTTTTTCAGAATTATATTTTTACTAACAGGCTGCAGCCATTAAGGCTCCAGCCTGCCACAATTGACCAATTACCCAGTATCACTTCAGCATCATCATCTTGGCTGATCTAACAAACATTTTCCCCTGATTCTTATTTGAAACGGCCTGTAGCCTGTAGATGTAAATGCCGCTTGAAACCATATTCCCGTTTTCATCTTTCCCGTTCCATTTGATATTCTTATAGCCTGAAGTCTGGGAATCGTATGCAAATGTCCTTACCAGCTTTCCCATCAGGTTATATATCTTAAGTTCCACATTTGACTCCTCTGGAAGGGCGTACCGGATTACTGTTTCGGGGTTAAACGGATTCGGGTAATTGCCTACGAGGGCATATTCCCTTACTGTTTCAGGTGAATTATCTTCAGCCGAGGCTTTCTCATCTTCAGCGATTGACTTCTCCAGCATATTCCCATCAATGCCGTTAGGCTTACCTTCAAAAAGCAGATGGCCTATTTTCGATGCTTGCGAATTTGGGAACTGAGTGTCTATCTCATTTAATACTGAAGCGGCTTTTCCCCTATCCTCATAACGGCTCAATAAGCAACTAAATTTGTCTATTAGAGCCTCTTCTCTAATTAATTTGTTTGTTTTAACTTTCCTAGTTATTTTATCCAAGGCATCATTAATATTTGATGTATCACATAAAGCTAACATGAGTTCTGACTTGCCCCGCAGAAATTTTCCTTCATCATTACTAGTAAGCTCTTCCAGGAATTTCTCAAAATCCTTAAACCTTGCCGAATTCGTTCTTCCTGCCTGCCACAAGAGGTCAAGTGCATAAACAGAAAGAGCAGAATCAGGATATTCTCTTATGATCTCTATTCCAATTTTTAGGGCATTATCATACTTTTGCAAGTATACAAGATTACGCAGAAATGACGTTCTTTTCTTTAGGGACCAATATTTATTATACTGTGGACCAATATCCATTTTTGCATCAGATGCAACATCTATCACATCCGAACTACCTGAAACATAATTTGCAGAAACGGAATCTGCTCTTTTCATTTCTTCATTATACAACTTTTCCTCCGGAGACAGGTTTACAGGACCTAGAGACATGGTTCCAAGTGGGTATCCATTAGCATCAATAAGGTAATAAGGTTCATAATGAATTGTTGTTCCTGAAAATTTAAGTTCATTCCAGTAATTGCTTTCAGCTTCAACTATACAATTGTTATCAGTCATAATATGATATAATGAACTCCTTAAAAATCTATTATTACCGCCGGTATTTATGCAGTCAACAGTCCCCAATACCGGATTTGAATTATAGACAACATAAATAGCAACTGTATTATCAATAAAGTCGCAGTCACCCGATTCATCAACATTGCCAAAGTATGGGGATGAATTGGTGGCGCCATAAATGCCATAACTGTTCCTATAGAATGTGTTTGTGTTTATTCTTGGAGATGAAGCATTTAAATATATTCCAATATTATTACCACTAAATATATTATGTTCAATTAATGAATTTTTTTTATTGTTAGTATTTATGCTATATATTCCTTTGTCATTTCCTGTAAAGATAGAACTATAAACTCCCATAGCCCCCTGATCATTTGAAATTCCGTTATTACATCCCGCTATTGTAGAATTACTCAGATATAATATTGAAGACGGGGCAACATATATGCCTGTATTTGCATTTTTTATCGTTGAAGAATATATGGTTGCATTGCCATATACCTTTATTCCATTGTTGCCATTCTTATTAACAAAGTCAAAAATAGCACCATTGGCCTGCAGACTACCATTTACAATTAATGAGGCATTATTAGCAAAAAATATAAACGTATTTGCTGAGATATTAAGCAAAGCACGGGGATTTATTATAACGTTTCCTGTTATATACTTGCTCCCTGACCAGGTTGCGTAAGATAAAATATTACCAGATACCTGATCATCACTAAAAAATCCTCTTTGATTAAATACTTCCGCCAAAGCTA